>JACCVG010000110.1 GCA_013698335.1 Thermoleophilaceae bacterium | reverse complement strand
GCTCGGCGCCGAGCCGGTCCTCGCCGTCGCGACCAGCGCGATGCGCGATGCCGCCAACGCCCCGCAGTTCCGTGACTCATTGCATGAGCGCTACGGGATCGAGCTCCAGACGATCTCCGGGGACGAGGAGGCGCGGCTCACGTTCCTCGGCGCCACGGCCGCGCGGCCGGCCGGCGGTTCTCCCACGCTCGTGATCGACATCGGCGGGGGCAGCACGGAGTTCACCGTCGGGACGCCCGGCTCGGCGCCCGAGTTCGCGGTTTCCACCCGCGCCGGCTCGGTCCGTCAGACCGAACGGCATCTCCGCGATGACCCGCCCACCCATTCCCAAACCGAAGCGCTCGCAGCCGAGATCCGCTCGATTCTCGCGGCCGAGGTTCCGGAGCGGGTGCGTACGCGGGTGTCCCATGGAATCGCGGTTGCGGGAACGGCGACCTCGCTCGCGGCGATTTCGCAGGAGCTCGACCCCTACGACGCCGCGCGGGTCCACGGCTACCGGCTGGAGCGCGCCGAAGCCGAGCGGATTACGGCCTTGCTGGCAACGCTTCCGCTCAGCGACCGTGAGGAGGTTCCGGGCCTGCACCCCAAGCGTGCCCCGACGATCGTCGCCGGAGCGGTGATCCTGGTCGAATCGATGCGCGCTTTCGAGCTCCAGAACGTCGACGTCAGCGAGGCCGACATCCTGCACGGCACCGTGCTGGACGTCGCCTCTTAAGAGACGTCTAAAAAAGTTCGAAATCAGCGGACCGGGAAGGTTTAGGGGCCGAAACCGACGGCTATATTCCCAGCACCGGGGTACAGCGAAGGCTAATCCTCGGCATAGGTCCGAACGTAGCCGCATAGTATCGGCGCCTCCCGCCGTCCGGACCGCTTCAGACTCTCCGAGGCACGTACCCCTGCCCGTCCTGGAGAGTCACGATTCGGCCCGGTTCGCCGGGTCGAATTGGTTTCCGGGCCCTACGCGAGATTCGATTTGCGCGGGTAAGCGATCGACGGATCGGTCAGCACGTTGACGAGCGCCGGCTTGCCGGAAGCGAAAGCGCGCTCCAGCGCCGGCTTGAACTCCTCCGGTGAGGTGACGAACTCACCGTGCGCGCCAAGCGCCTCGACGACCTTGTCGTAGCGGCACTCGGGCTGGAGGTCGGCGGCCACCGAGTAGCCGTAGAGGAACTCCATCGGGTGCTTCTCGAGGCCCCAGATCCCGTTGTTACCCATCACCGCGACGACCGGGATACCGAGCCGAACGAACGTGTCGAACTCCATCCCGGCGAAGCCGAAAGCGCCGTCGCCCATCAGCAGGCAGACCTGGCGCTCGGGCCGTGCCAGCTTGGCCGCCAGCGCGAACCCCGGTCCCGAACCCAGGCAACCGTAGGGACCCGGGTCCATCCAACACCCCGGCTCATAGGTCTCGACCATCTTGCCCGCGTAGGAGACGAAGTCCCCCCCGTCGCCGATCACGATCGCGTCGCGGTCGAGCACCTGGGAGAGTTCGCCGTAGAGGCGCATCGGATGCAGCGGCGCACGGGGATCGTCGAGCTCGGCCTGCTCGGCGGCGCGCAGTTCGGTCTCTTGGTCGCGGAGGCCGGCGATCCATTCCGGCCGTGCCTTCCCGCCGGCCCCCTCGCGCAGCAACTCCAAGGTCGCCGGAATGCCGCCGTAGAGCTCGGCGGTGACGGAACGCGGATGCGGCCGCTCACCACGCGCAGCGTCCAGCACGATCAGCTCGGTGTCCTCTCCGAAGGAGCCTCCGAAGCCGAGCCTGAAGTCCATCGGTACTCCGATCACGAGTGCGACATCGGCGCCCTTGAGCCCGGCGGAACGCGCGCGGGAGAAGAACTGCGGATGGTCGGCGGGAAGACAGCCACGGCCGAGACCGTTGAGGAAGACCGCTGCGCCGATCTCCTCGGCCAGCGCTTGCAGCGCCCCCTCGCCGTGCCCGAAGTAGAGGCCGGTACCGGCCATGATCGCCGGGCGCTCGGCGCCGCGCAGCAGTTCGATCGCTCGCTCCAGCGCAGCCGAGTCCTCGGCGGGCGCCATCAGCGCCCGGTCCGGCAGGCTCAGCGGGCTCGTGTCGCCCTCGGCCTCCATGAAGACGTGGTCGAGCGGGAAGTCGATGAACGTCGGTCCGCTGGGCGGACCGAGCGCTGTCTGGAGCGCTCGATCGACGAGCCCGGCGATCTCGCCCGTGGAGCCGACGGTCTCCGCCATCCGCGTGAGCGGCGCGACGAACGGCACGTGGTCGATCTCCTGCAGCGACCCTTGACCCCAGCGCATCGCCGGCGCACGCCCGCCGAGCACGACGATCGGCGAGCCGTTCTGGAGCGCCGAGCCGATCGCGCTCATTCCGTTGGTGATTCCCGGGCCCGCCGTCAGTGCGCAAACCCCGGGTTCGCGGGTCGCCTTCGCCCAGCCCTCGGCTGCGAACGCCGCCGTCTGCTCGTGCCGGACGTCGACGATGTCGATCCCTTCCTCCCGGCAGCCGTCGTAGATCGAGAACAGGTGACCGCCGGAGAGCGTGAACAACTTGGTGACCCCGGCGGCTCTCAGCCGCTGGGCGACGATCCTGCCGCCGTGGACCGTGCTCATAGGACCCGCCTCAGGGCCGGTTCGGCGGCGGCTGGGAACCCTTGACGCGGAAGGGCGCCGAACGGCCCGCGCTGCAGAGCGGGATCGGGTTCCGCACGGCATTACCCTCGGCGTCCTTGCCGGGGCCGCGGCAACTGCGTCCGTCGTTCTTGACGACGGAGGGTGAGACCGACGGCGGGCGGGCGGCCTGCCAGATGCCCTCGTCGCCACCCGTCACGCGCGGGAAGCGCGTGTCGGAGAAAAGGTTGTTCGGCTGCTCGAAGCAGGGTGGTTCCGCGGTGTCGTCCACGCCGATCCCGTTTGGCTGCTCGCCGCCGTTGTTCGCGCAGCTGAAGGTCTCGAACGCTCCGAGGGCACGGGCGCGGCGCAGGAAGTTCGGTGCCTGGTAGGAGTTACCGCGGAAGTACTCGGGCTGCTCCCCGGAGAGCTGCAGGCTGCGGCCGTCGATGATCGCGAACTGCGGAAGCGTCGCGTGTGGACCGCGACCCTCGTTGCCACCG
>JACCVG010000092.1 GCA_013698335.1 Thermoleophilaceae bacterium | reverse complement strand
CGTCCTGACCGTGCTCGGCGAGACCGAGCGGTTTGGTGCGATCTGTGCGAATCGCTGTTCGGTGAGCGAGCTGATCGAGGAAGGCGGACGCGCCGCCGGTGTGCGCGTCCGCGACGAGCTCGGCGGCGGCGAGTTCGACCTGCGTGCCGAGACCGTCGTCAACGCGACCGGGGTCTGGGCCGATCGGCTGCGTCCAACCGAGCTCCACGAGGAGGCGGAGGTGCCCGTGATCCGCCCCAGCCGTGGCACCCACCTGACGATTGCGCGTTCGACGCTCGCGGTCGATGCCGGGGTGATCGTGCCGGCCGGTGGCGGCCGCAGCATCTTCGTCCTGCCTTGGCTCGGCCGCACGCTGGTTGGGACGACCGATCGCGACTACGAGGGTGATCTGACCCACGTCGCGCCGGACGTGGAGGACATCGACTACCTGCTGAACGCCGTCAACGAGTTCTTCGGCTCGGCGATCGAGCGCGCCGACCTGACCGGGGCCTACGCGGGCGTGCGGCCTTTGATCTCGACGGGGGATCCGAAGAAGTCGGTCGACATCTCCCGCAAGGAGGAGCTCTACGAGACGAGTTCGGGAATGCTGACGATCACCGGCGGCAAGCTGACGACCTGGCGACGAATGGCGCAGCTGACGGTCGACCGGCTCGTAGAGCGAGAGGGTCGCGAAGCCCCCTGTCGCACCCGCGAGATCCCGCTCGGGCTCCCGGCCGAGCCCGGCGAGCTGCCCGCGATCGACGGTGTCGATCGGGAGTCGCTCGCTCTGCTGGCCCACCGCTACGGTCACGCCGCCAACGAGGTGCTCCGGGTCGCGCGCTCCGAGCCCGCCCTCGCCCGGCGGATCGTTCCCGACCTCCCCGACCTGCTCGCGGAGGTCGTGATCGCGGCGCGCTACGAGCAGGCGAGCACGATCGCCGACGTGTTGCTGCGTCGTACTCGGCTCGGACTGCTCGATGGCCCTCGGCTCAGCGAACGCGGCTCCGAGGAGGTCAGGGCCGTTGGCGAGGTACTCGGCGGCGAGCTCGGCTGGGACAAGTCCGCACTCGGCGCCGCGATCGACGACTGGCATAGGACCGCTGACGCGGAGGGAATCGCACCGCCCGGCAGCTCCCCTCCGCGATGAGGCGCGAGCTCGAGCTCTCCGGCGGAGCCCGCTTGGTGCTCGAGCCGGGGGAGCCGCTCCTGATGGGTGTCGTCAACGCCTCGCCGGAATCGTTCTCCGACGGAGCGGCGGTCGGTGACCTCGAGCGCCAGGTCCAGCGCGCGCGAGGGCTCGTCGGCCAGGGGGCCGCGCTGATCGACGTCGGCGGCGAGTCGGGCGTGACCGGGGTCTCGCCGGTGTCGATAGCCGAGGAAACGCGGCGTGTCGTTGGCCTGACCGAGCGGCTCGTCGCGGAGGGGGTCGTCGTCTCGGTCGATACCTGGAAGCCGGAGGTCGCCGAAGCCTCCCTGGCCGCCGGCGCGGCTCTGGTCAACGACGTCAGCGGGTTGCGCGACCGCCGGGTGGCGGAGGTTTGCGCCGCGTTCGGCGCCGGGCTGGTGATCACCCACACGCGCGCCGAGCCCAAGCGCAAGGAGTTCCCCGACTACCCCGACGTCGTCGCCGACATACTCGGGTTCCTGGCCGAGCGGATCGAGATCGCCCGCGGCGCCGGGGTGGGGGAGCGGTCGCTGCTGCTCGACCCGGGGCCCGACCTCGGCAAACGGCCGGCGGAGACGATCAGCGCGCTGCGGGCGCTCTCTGGGGTCGCTGAGCTCGGCCACCCAATCCTCCTCGCCGTCTCGCGCAAGGACTTCATTGGGGCCCTCACGGGTCGCCCTCCGCGGGAGCGCGGAGCGGGGACGCTCGCGGCGATCGGCGAGGGCGTCGACGCCGGCGCCGCGGTCCTGCGGGTGCACGATGTGGAGGCGACGGCGGACTTCCTCGCCGTTCGCGCCGCTCTACGCGGGGCCGTCGAGGTCGATCCCGACCTCGCGCTCCCGATCGACCTGCGGCGCCAGGTCGACGGGGTCGTGTGACATGATCGCCGCCGCTGATGGCTGTCCTCAACCGCACTGACCTGGAGCAGAGTCCGCTCGCCGACCTGCACACCCTCGCCGCCGATCTCGGCATCGAGGGGTTCAGGCGCATGCGCAAGGCCGACCTGATCGATGTGATCTCGCCACCGAGCGAGAGCGGCGGCGAAACGACCGATGCGGTTGAGGAGAAGAAGCCCGCCCGCGCGCGAAAGCCCCGGGCGCGGGCCCGCGTCGAGCCCGCCAAGGACGAGGCCAAGGAGAAGGCGGTCGAGCGTGCCGACGAAGAGCAGGTGATCGGTTCGGGGGTGCTCGACGTCCTGGGCAACGGCAGCGGGTTTCTCCGCGCCGTGCCCGACACCCAGTCGCCGGAGGACATCTACATCTCGCCCGCCCAGATCCGCCGCTGCGAGCTGCGCTCCGGCGACGAGGTCTCCGGCCCGGTTCGTCCACCGCGGCGCTCGGAGCGCTATCCCTCGCTGGTCCGCGTTCAGCTGGTCAATGGCGTGCAACCCGAGGCTGCTGCCGACCGACCGCGCTTCGAGGGCCTTCCGATCCGTTTCGCTACCGAGCGTCTGCTCGCTCCGGCCGGTCTCGAGCAAGCGGCCTTCGGGCGTGGCTCGCGAGTCTTGCTGAGCGGACCGGCACGTGCCGATGCGGGGGCCGTCATGCGCTTGATCGCGGCCAAGCTCGCCGAGCACCACAAGGACCTGACGGTCGCGGTCGCCCTGATCGGCGTCCGGCCCGAGGAAGTCGCGCAGTGGGGCGAGGCGCTGGGTGAAGGGGTGTCGGTCGTCGGCGGTTCTTACGACGGCTCCGCTTCACAGCAGGCTGAGGCGGCGCAGGCCGCAATCGAGGCCGCGAAACGCTCGGCTGAGCAGGGCGAGCACACGGCGCTGATCGTCGATTCGCTCGATGCGCTTGCACCGGAAGCCGCGCGCCGGGTGATGGCCGCCGGCCGCCAGCTCGAGGCCGGAGGGTCGGTGACCGTTGTCGCCTCGGGCACCAGCCGCGAGGCCGAACGCCAGGCGACGACCTGGATCGTCCTGCGCCCGGGCGCCGACGGGGCTCCCGCCGAGGTGGATGCCGAGCAGTCGGGCACCTGGCACGCCGAGCTGCTCAGCAGCTCTTAGTAACCAACCGCTCCCAACTCAGCGCGCGTAGGCGACGCGCGCCCACGAGGGCTCGGGCGAAAGTTCGATCAGCTCGAAGTCCCGATCCGGCTGGGCGTACCCGAAGGTGTGGTCGTGCTCGTCGAAGACGATGTCGAGCTCGCCCTCGATCACGCGCTGATCGAGCCACGCGCCGCGGAAGACGAGCCTGCGCAGCCAGTGGACCAGTGAGCGATCAGCCGGTCCGGACAGCTCGCGCCAGAACTCATGGATGTGCTCTCCGAGCAGGGAAAGCGGGTCGATCACCTCACCGTTGACGGCCAGGTTGACCAGATCCTCGCGCTCGTCCTCGCCCAGGCGGCCGTCGATGAAGTCGAGCTTCATCGCCGCCTGTTCGACGCGCTCGGAGAAATCACGTTCGTTGAACGTGAATCTGAGCTCTCCGTACTCGAGCACGTAGTCTGAGCCGGACTCGTAGTTGCCGCGCTTGGTAGTCGCCATCGCCTTCTCGAACGTTGGGTTATGGGCCGCTTCCGTGAAAGCCCTCCCAGGCCTGCGGCACGTCGGCATCCTAGGTCCGAGTCCTGCGTAGCGACAACCGCTGCAAAGCTTCCTGCACCCTGCGCGCCGAACTGTGCGGGGGCGAGAAATCGGCGCGCGCCCCTTAGGCGGGCATGCACCAACACACCCCGTCACACTTCTCCGTCCTGCTCGTCGAAGACGACGAGCGCACGAGTGCCTTTCTCGCCGACAACCTCGCGGCCGACGGTTTCTCGGTCGCCGTCGCGACTGCGGCGGGTGAGGCGGTCCGCCAGACCGAGGTTCGCAAACCGGATCTCATCCTGCTCGACCTGAGCCTCGAGCAGAGCAGCGGTCTCGACGTCCTCGACACGATCCGCTGCGCCGACGGTCTTGCGTCGCGGATCGATCCTGCAACCCCTGTGATCGTCCTCAGCGGCCGCGTCGGCGAGGCCGACAGGGTGCGCGGCTTCGACCGAGGGGTAGACGATTACGTTACAAAGCCGTTCTCCTACAACGAGCTGCTGGGCCGCATGAGAGCCGTGCTGCGGCGCTGCTCGGTCCGATCGGAGCGCGGGGTCGTGCGGGTCGGCGAGCTGACACTCGACCCGATGACGCGGCAGGTCCGGCTGGCCGGGAAGCCGCTGCACCTCTCGGTCAAAGAGTTCGCGCTCCTCCATCACCTCTCCGGCGATCCGACGCGGGTGTACCCGAAGGCCGATCTGCTGCGTGAGGTCTGGGGATACCTCGCTCTCGGGTCCACGCGGACCGTCGACGCGCATGCGTGTCGACTGCGGAAGAAGCTCTCCGGTACCGGCCGTCCGTTCGTGCTGAACGTGCGCGGAGTCGGCTACCGGCTGACTGAGGGGCTCTGAGCTCGGATGCTGGCCGCCGGAGGGTGGACGATCGCGCTGGTACTGGCCGGGCTGCTGTTCGCGGCTCGCCGCCGCTTGGAGGAGGTCGCGCGGGCCGATCACGAGGTCCGTGGCGGGCTCTGCACCCTCTCCCTGGCGCTCGATTCGCTTGGCCGCGAGCCGAGTCACTCCGAACTGGTGCGCGTGCTCCGGACCGCGCTCGATCGCGCCGAGGCGGGCGCCGAGGGTCTCTCGCGGGTCGGTGGAGCAGCGCGGTCGCCCGAGCCGCTGATGCTCGAGCGCTGGGTCCGCGAGTCCGCTTCGGCTTGCGCCCTGGCGGCAGGCCCCTCACGATCCGTGGATGTCGACTGGCGGGCGGGCGAGGTCGCGCTTGAAACCGACCGGCTGCGGCTCGCACAGATCCTCCCCAACCTGCTCGGCAATGCACTCGAGCACGGCTCCGGCACCGTAACCGTCGTGGGGAGCCAGACCGCTGCGGGCGTTCGAATCGAGGTCAACGACGAGGGCCGCGGTGCGGTGGTCTTACCGATATCCGCTGCGCGCCCGCGGTGGCGCGCGGGCCGCGGTCGTGGCCTGCGGATCGCCGATACGGCCGCCCGCGAGCTCGGCTCCGGGCTGCGGGTCGATCGAACGGGCGGGGCCTTCACCGTCGGGTTCGATCTGCCGGTGGCTCGGCGGTGAGCGACGCCCGCC
>JACCVG010000088.1 GCA_013698335.1 Thermoleophilaceae bacterium | reverse complement strand
GTCCCGAACATCGCCGCCGCGCAGAGCACCCCGCCCGCGAGGCCACCGAGGTGGCCGCCGATCGAGATCCCCGGGATGACGAAGGTCAGAACGAGGTTCAGCCCGATCCAGATGCCGAGCCCGCTCTCCATGATGTTCATCCCGCGCTCGCGCAGGATGATGAAGGCGGCGCCCATCAGGCCAAAGATCGCCCCCGAGGCGCCGACGGTGAAGGCGTCGGGCTGGAGCAGCAGAGCGCCGAGCGAACCGGCGAGCAGCGAAGCGAAGTAGATGATCGCAAAGCGGGGCGTCCCAATCGCGGGCTCGATCAGCGAGCCGAGGATCCAGAGCGAAAACATGTTGAGGAACAGGTGGCCGATCCCTCCATGGAGGAAGCCTGCTGTGATCAGGCGCCAGTACTCCCCTTCGGCGACCGCCGGGCCGTAGAGGACGCCTGCGATCTCGAGCTGCGGCCCGCCGAGCATCCCTCCCAGGTAGACGACGACGCAAATCCCGATCAGGATCGGTGTCAGGCGCGGCCCCGCGCTCAGAGTCGCGGCCGTGTGGACCTTCGTGCGCTGGCGCGAGCACTCCGGGCAGCGCATCCCGACCGACGTGGTCGTCATGCAGTCCGGACAGATCGGGCGCCCGCAGTTTGAGCAGGACACCCCGGTCTCGCGGTCGTTATGGCGGTAGCAGACCTCCATCGGCCTCCAACCTACAGACGAGGATCAGAGGGTGACTTCGATGACCGGCGTCTCGCTGGGAACCTTGGCTCCGCCGGGCGCCTCACGCGTGACCATCACTCGATCGACCTCCTCGAGGCTGTGGTCGACCGTGCCGTAGCCGCTGCCGTCGGAACCAACGCTGAAGGTCGCGCCCGGGATCACCTCGCCGGCGCGCTCCAGCCACAGCTGGTAGACCTCGCTCGAGCGATCGGAGGGCAGCGTCGGCATCCCGTGGACGCTCAGCACCGCGCCGCGCTCGCTGTTTCCGGGGACCGTCAGGCTCGCGCTTCCGAGCGTCGCGCGGTCTCGGTCGACGGAGGCCGTCAAGATCTCCGGATCGGCGGTGCCGGTGATCTGGGCCGCACCGAAGCCAAGGGCGGTTCCCGAGGCGACGAGCACCGCGGCGCTCACCCACGCGAGCGCCGGACGGACGTTCAGAGAACGCCCCTCGAACCGCTCTTTGGCCCTGGCCAGAAGGCGCGGGCGGGCGGGACTCAAGTCGTTGCGGACCTCGCGCATCAGGGTGCGCTTCAGCCGGGCCGGTGGCTCGAGCGGCGGAACCGAGCGCGGCAACGCCTCGACCGCCGGGCGCAGCAGCTCGATCTCGTCGCGACAAGTCGAGCAGCCCATCACGTGGCGCTCGAAGGCTTGGACCTCGAGGTCGGGTAGCGCACCGAGCAGGTAAGCGGCGGCGTTGCCTTCGTGGCGATGATCGCGGCCCTCCATCAGGCGGCGCTCTCCTCGAGCGCGCGGCGCATCTTCTCGAGACCCAACCGCATCCGACCCTTGACCGTCCCGACCGGTGTGTCGATCATCTCGGCGATCTCGGTGTGGGTGAAGCCGCCGAAGTAGGCGAGCTCGATGACCCGGCACTGCTCACCGGGGATCGTGTCGAGCGCGTTGCGGACGGTGCGCGCCTCGTCGCGGCGGAGCACCTCGATCTCGGTCGACTCGGGGGCCTCCTCTTTCTCGGCGAGCCCCTCGCCGAAGGCACGGCGGCGATCGTGGACGACGTTGCGCCGGAGCGCGTCGATCGCGCGGTGGTGGACGATGCCGAGCACCCAGGTGCGGACGCTCCCGCGATCGCGCTGGTAACGCTCGCGGCTGCGCCACATCGAGAGGAAGGCCTCTTGGACGGTGTCCTCGGCGGTCACGCGATTTCCGACCATCCGGTAGGCGAGCGCGAAGGCGGCGCCGCCGTGCCGGTCATAGACCGCTTCGAAGGCGTCGCCGTCACCACGCTGGACGAGCGCCATCAACTCCTCGTCGGCGAATCGGGCCAGTTGGGCGTCAGGCATCTCGTGAAGGAGTTTGGTGCATCGGAACTAATGCGTTCGATGAGGGGTTCTCGGATCAGTCCAATTCCAAGGAGGACGTAGTGCATCAGCGATCGGCAGCTCAGCTCTACTCCCTGGTTTTCGGAGTTCTGCTCGTGGCCGGAGGGATCATCGGCTTCTTCTACACCGCCGACTTTGCGGTCGGGGACGCGATGGAACGCGAGCGCGCGCTGCTGCTCGACGTAAACGGCTGGCACAACACCGTGCATTTGCTGACCGGGGCGATCGGTCTCGCGGTGGCCGGCAGCGCCGCCGCCGCACGCAGCTACGCGCTGATCCTCGGCGTCGTCTACCTGCTGCTCGCGATCCTCGGCTTCCTGGTCTTCGGGGACACCGTGCTCCAGATCCTGCCGCTCAACACCGAGGACAACATCCTCCATCTGTTGATCGGCGCCGCGGGCATCGGGACCTACACGGCCAGCTCCCCCAGCGCTGCACCGAGCACCATCTAACGCGAAGGGCCGAAGGTCGCGTGCGCACGACCCCGGTGGGGTCTAGCGCCGTCTGAAAGCCGCGCCGGCGAGCTCGCGCAGGTTGCGCTCGAGCTCGCGCGCGCGGTTGACGTTGCGCTGAC
>JACCVG010000093.1 GCA_013698335.1 Thermoleophilaceae bacterium | reverse complement strand
GCCGCGGAACGAGTGACTGCTCGGAGGCCGGCGCCCAGCAGGCCGCCAACTCCGACTTCATCCGGGCGCTCAACTCGCGCTCCGAGACCTTCGAATCGATCTCCTACACCGAGGTCTACACGAAGCTCGACGAGGTGGTCACCCCTCCGCGCGAGGCGGCGTCGGTCGGCGGCCCGGGCGACATCACCAACGTCGCGATCCAGGACATCTGTCCCGCGGCGACCGCCGAGCATCTGGCGGTCGGGACGATCGACCCCGCCGCAGCCGCCCTCGCGCTCGACGCGCTCGCCCACAAGGGTCCCGCCGATCCGGCCCGCATCGACCCGCTCGTCTGCCTCCAGCCGGTCCAGCCGGGTGTCGACCCGATCACCGGCCCGCCGCAGGTACTGGCGGCGCTCAACAACCTTTTCATCGAGGGCGGCCCGAGCGGGCCTGAGCCCCGGCTGCGCTGCTACGTGTTCAAGAAGGGTTGCCCCGACAAGGCCAGATGACCGGCCGTCGGCGCGGGACCCCGGCCGGCGAGCGACTTGTCGATGCGCAGCCGAGCCCCGATACCGTGACCGCGTGCGGATCGCGACCTGGAACGTAAATTCGGTCAAGCAGCGCCTCCCGCGGTTGCTGTCCTGGCTTGAAGAGCGCGCGCCAGATGTCCTCTGCCTGCAGGAGACCAAGCTCGCCGACGAGGCGTTCGCGGCGCTGCTCGACGAGCAGCTCTCCGGGCGCGGCTATCAGGTGGCCGTCCACGGCGAGACCGCCTGGAATGGCGTAGCGATTCTCTCGCGCGTCGGCCTCGAGGACGTGGTCGCCGGCATCCCGGGAGGGCCGGGGTTCCCGCATCCGGAAGCGCGCGCGCTATCGGCCACCTGCGGCGAGATCCGAATCGTCTCGGTTTACGTGCCGAACGGACGCGAGGTGGGTTCGGAGCACTACGAGTACAAGCTCGCCTGGCTCGCGGCGCTCAAGCAGCTGGTCGCCGCCGGACCGGAGGCGACGGTCGTTTGCGGAGACATCAACATCGCGCCGACCGACGATGACGTCTTCGACCCCGGCGCCTACGTCGGGCAGACCCACGTGACCGAGGCCGAGCGGCGCGCGCTGGCGGAGCTGCAGTCACTCGGCCTGCACGACGTGGTGCGCGACCGCTGGCCCGAGGAGCGCGTGTTCACATACTGGGACTACCGCGCGGGCATGTTTCACCAGGACCTCGGGATGCGAATCGACCTGGTGCTCGCGAGCGAGCCGGTCGCCGGGCGGGTCGAGGCGGCCTGGGTCGACCGCCAGGCGCGCAAGGGCAAGGGGCCGAGCGACCACGCGCCGGTGATCGTCGACCTCGACGAGGCGCCCGACGGGGATATCGGACCGGTCGTCCCGCCGCCCTCCAACCCGGTAACACGGCGAGGGGCGAAGCGGCTTCCGCAATCCCCTGATGAGTCCTGATCAGGGCTTGCGATCGCGATCACGCGAGGGCTGCACGCGCTTGGGCTCGCCCGGCATCTTCGGGTAGTCGGGCGGGTAGGGCATGTCGCCGCTCCCCTCCGCCTCGTCGCGCTCGTACATGTCGAGTAGCGGCTCCAGCGAGTGGGCCACCTCGTCGATCGCGGCGTGGCGGTCGCCCAGCTCCGCAAAGCGAGCCGGCATCGTCGCGACCGTGAAGTCCTCGGGAGACACCTCGGTCAGCTCGTCCCACGTGACCGGCGCGGAGACAGGCGCGCCCGGCTTGGGCCGGACGCTGTAGGCCGAGGCGATCGTCCGGTCACGGGCGTTCTGGTTGTAGTCGACGAAGATCGTCTCCCCGCGCTCCTCCTTCCACCACTTGGTGCTCACCTGACCCGGCAGCCGTCGCTCGAGCTCGCGCCCGAAGGCAATCGCCGCGTGACGCACATCGGTGAAGGTCCAGCGCGGCTCGACCCGGACGTAGATGTGCACCCCGCGGCCCCCGGAGGTCTTGGGAAAGGCGGCATACCCGAGCTCGTCGAGCAGGCCGTGGGCCTCACCGGCCACCCGCACGGCGTCGTCGAAATCGGTGCCGGGCTGGGGATCGAGGTCGAGGCGCAGCTCATCGGGGTGGTCGACGTCGGCGTCGCGGACGGGCCACGGGTGGAAGGTGATCGTGCCCATCTGCGCGGCCCAGCCGACCACCGCCACCTCCGTCGGGCAGACCTCGTCGGCGTGACGACCGGAGGGGAACTCGATCCGCGCCGTCCGGAGGTAGTCCGGCGCGCCGCGCGGGACGCGCTTCTGGAAGAAGGCGTCCCCGCCACCTTTCTCGCGCGTCGAGAGGACGACGCCCGGATGGACGCCCTTGGGCCAGCGCTCGAGCGTCGTCGGCCTCCGGCTCAGCGCGCGCATGATCCCCTCCTCGACCGCGAGGTAGTACTGGACGACATCGAGCTTGGTGATCGCCGGGGAGCGCCCGTCCTCCGGGAAGATGACGCGATCGGGATTGGAGACGCGCAACTCGCGTCCGCCCGCATCAACGGTCGTCGCCTTGGCCGCCGGCATGGCCCGCGCTAGGCCTTCAAGGCGTCCTGCTTGTCGGGCACGAGCACGCGCCGCTTGAGGATCGTCCCGAGGCGGAGGTCGCCAACCGTGCTCACAGCGCGAGCCTAACGGCTGTCGACGACGGCGCCGCACCGCCGTCGACGCGGCTGGGAAGCGATCAAGCCGATCCTCCTGGAATCCGCCGGGCGCCTGCTCGACCAGCCGGATTGAGAGCACGATCGTCAGCGGCTCCCACCCGGAAACGGTCCCTCACGCCGCCAGCGCGAGTCCGGCCGCGCAGGCCAGACAAGCAGCGCGATGACCCCGACGATGCTCAGGAGCAAGCCCGCTGCGAGACCGGCGCGCTCTCCGTATCCCTTGCGGTCAGAGATCCAGGCGGCGATGATCGCCGAGAGCAGCCAGACGTAAGTCAGCCAGAGCGCCTGCGCACCGATCAGTGCGATCACCGTCATGTCCCGAGGTATGCCTTTTGCACGTCGGGATTCTCGCGCAGGGTCGCAGACTCCCCCTCGAGAACAACCCGGCCGGTCTCCAGCACATAGCCGCGCCGCGAGGCCCCGAGGGCGTAGTTGGCGTTTTGCTCGACGAGCAGGATCGTGGTTCCCGATTCGCTGATCTCGGCGATTGTCGCGTAGATCCGCTCGACCAGCAGCGGCGCGATCCCCATCGAGGGTTCGTCGAGCAGCAACAGCCGCGGCCGCGCCATCAGTGCGCGACCGATCGCGAGCATCTGCTGCTCGCCGCCGGACATCGTCCCGGCCTTCTGCGACTGGCGCTCGCGGAGCCGGGGGAAGAGCTCGAAGACGCGAGCGATGTCCGGCCCAAGCTCCGCCCGTCCACGTACGTAGGCGCCGAGCTCGAGGTTCTCACGGACGGTCATCCGCGGAAAGCAGCGCCGCCCCTCGGGCGCCTGCGAGATGCCGCGCGCCACGATCTCGCTGGGCCCGAGCTCCGAGATCTCGGCTCCGTCGAAGCGAATCGACCCTCGTCGCGGCGCGCTGAGCCCCGAGATCGAACGCAGGGTCGTCGACTTGCCCGCGCCGTTCGAGCCGATGATCGTTACCACCTCGCCGGCCTCGACCTCGAGCGAGACGCCGCGCAGGGCCTCGATCGAGCCGTAGAAGGTGTGGATCCCTTCGACCTCGAGCAGCGCCATCAGGAACCCGGCTCCCCCGCGACGCCGAGGTAGGCCTCGATCACGCGCGGGTCGCCACGGACCTCCGCGGGCGTGCCCTCCGCGATCTTGAGCCCGTGGTCGAGCACGGTGATCCGCTCCGAGACGCCCATCACGACCTTCATGTCGTGCTCGATCATCAGGACGGTCAGCCCACGCTCGTCCCTGAGCTTGCGGATGAAGGCCGTCAGGTTGGCCGACTCGCTCGGGTTCATCCCGGCCGTCGGCTCGTCGAGCAGCAGCACAGCCGGTTCGGAGGCCAGCGCGCGGGCGATCTCGATCCGCCGCTGGTCGCCGTAGGCGAGGTTCGAGGCGCGGTCCTCGAAGAGGCCCTCCGCGAGCCCGACGTACGCGAGCAGCTCACAGCCGCGCTCGCGCACGCGCCGCTCCTCCGAGCGCACCCACGGCGGCCGCAGGATCGAGCCGAACAGGCCCGCGCGCATTCGAGCGTGCTGCCCGACCATCACGTTCTCGAGCGCCGACATCGTCGGGAACAGGCGGATGTTCTGGAAGGTCCGCGCGATCCCCATCGCCGTGATCCGGTCAGGACGCGCGCGCGAGATCTCGCGCCCACGGAAGGTGATCCGCCCGGCGCTCGGCCGGTAGAGCCCGGTGAGCATGTTGAACAGCGTCGTCTTGCCCGCTCCGTTGGGACCGATCACCGACGCGATCGCCCCCTCGGCGAGCTCGAAATCGACGTCGTCGACGGCGAGCAGACCGCCGAAGCGCATACTCACCGACTCGGCGGTGATCAGGGCGGGCGTCATCGGGGAGCGTCGTCCGCGAGCTCGACATCGGTTCCCGCGCCGGCCCGCACACCGGCACCGACCCCGTGCAGCTCGAGGCGTCGCCGCCGCTCGGGGATCAGTCCCTCGGGTCGCAGCACCATGACGATCACGAGCAGGAAACCGAAGATCCCATAGCTGAGCTGGGTCAGGTCGAAGTCGAGGCCGATGTCGCGCGGGATCGCGTTGAGCACGTCGGGGATCAGGTAGCCGTTGATGAACGACAGCAGCACCGCTCCGATGACGACGCCCCAGATCGAGCCGAGACCGCCGATGATCACCATCGCGAGCACGAAGATCGAGAACGAGAACTGGAACTGGTCGGCGTTGACCGTGTTCAGGTAGGAACCGAGGAACGCGCCGGAGATGCCGCCGAACGCGGCTCCGATCCCATAGGCGAGGAGCTTGGTCCGCACGATCGGGATCCCCATGCTCGCCGCCGCGACCTCGTCCTCCCGCAGGGCAACCCAGGCGCGACCGAGGCGCGAGTCGCGCAGCCGGAAGTTGACGAACAGGACGATCAGCACGAGCGCGAGCGCGACGAAGTACCAGGAGCGCACGTCGAGCGAGCCGAATGGATCGAGGAACGGCAGGTCGATCTTGTCGATCGGCGTGATGCCCTGCTTGCCGCGCGTCAGGACGGCCTCGCTACCGAGTTCCGTGACACCGGGCAGCTTCGCGACGGTCGCATCCCACAGACCGCCGATCCGGATCTGATCGCCGTTGGTCGCCAGCCGGCCGATGATCTCTCCGAACGCGAGCGTGACGACGGCGATGTAGTCGCCGCGCAGCCGCAGTGTCGGCAGCCCGATGATCATCCCGGCGATCGTCGTGAAGACGACCGCCACCAGGATCACGAGGATGAAGTTGACGTGGACTCCGGGCAGCTCCGCGGCGCGACCGCTGACGAGGATGTGCAATCCCTCGCCGCCGCCCGCTCCGAAGAAGAAGTTCGACCCGAGCCAGCCCATTGTGTAGGCGCCGATCGCGAAGAAAGCGACGTAGCCGAGGTCGAGCAGCCCGGCGAACCCGACGATGATGTTGAGGCCGAGCGCCATCACCACGAAGGCGAGCGCAATCACGGCGTCGTCGATGAACGGGCTGCCGGTGGCGAACAGCAGCGGCAAGAGGGCGGCGGCCGCGATCACGATGGCGACGAGCAGCCGCTCGTGACCACGCGGAAGTTTGTGCAGCAGCGCGCTCATCCGGCCTCTCTCGTCTCCTCGCCGAGCAGCCCGCGCGGTCGCACGACCATGATCAGCACGAGGTAGGCAAAGACGATCGCGGGCGTCCACTCGGAGCCGATC
>JACCVG010000075.1 GCA_013698335.1 Thermoleophilaceae bacterium | reverse complement strand
TGCTGCTCGCCGGCCTGCTGCTCGCTCCCTCAGCGACGGCGGCCGAGGACTACCGGGTCGGCATCGCCGTCCGCTCGATCAACCCCGATCGCGACGGCAGCTTCGCCGGCGCCCCGGTTTATCTCGGCGGCTACGGGATCGGTTCGGTCCGCCCGGCGACCGGCGTGCTCGGCAAGGGGCTGCGCGTCCGGGCAATCTCGATCTCCGACGGCCGCGGTGGCGATCTCGCGATCGCCGATATCGAGTCACAGGGCTGGTTCACGGCCAACAAGGACGCGCCGCTCGGCCTCACCGACATGCGCCGCGCGGTCGCGGCGCGCAGTGGCGGAGCGCTCGAGCCGAGCGAGGTCGTGATCCAGTCCAACCACAGCCACTCCGCGCCCGACGGGATCGGCGTCTGGGGTGGCGTCCCGCTCGCTTACCGCCGGCTCGTCTTCGGCCGGACGGTCGCGGCGATCCTGGCCGCCCATCGCAAGGCGCGACCGGGCAAGCTCCGCTACGGCACCGTCCGGGCCCCGACGCTGCTCACGAACCAGTTCGACTACGACCGCGCAAACGCCGAGGTCGATGACGAGCTGCGTGTGCTCCAGGCGCTCGGCCCGCGCGGGCGGCCGTTCGCGACGCTGCTCAACTTCTCGGCCCACACGACGGTGCTCGGCTCCGACAACAAACGCGCCTCGGGCGACTGGGTACAGGCCGCCAACCCGCTGCTCGAGCGGGCGTTCGGCGGACGCGCGATGACGATGGTCGGGACGCTCGGGCGAACCCAGCCCGCCGACCACCGCTGCCCCGACCGTTCGCTGAGCGGTCCGGCCGCTCACCTCTGCCGGATCGAGGACTACGGCACGCGGGTCGTCAAGCAGGCGCGGCTGGCGGTAGCCCGCGCAAGACCGCTGCACGGCCGCGCGCTCGTCGACGCGCGCTCCTACCTCGTCCAGGACATCGGAGCCAATCCGCTGATCCTCGGCCTCAACTACGCCGGAGCACCGTTCGGCGCCGACGTGACGCGCTCACTCTCGGCGCCGTGGTTGACGGTCAACGTGGTCGGTACCGTCACCTCCAGCGCGCGGATCGGCGACCTGCTCCTCTCGGCGGTACCAGGCGAGGCCTATCCGCAGATCGCCGCCGTACTCGCCAATCTCGTCCCGGCCCGCGGACACATGACGGCGGGCCTCGCGGGCGACCAGCTCGGCTACCTGATCGCGCCGTATGAGGCCTACCCGGAGCCGATCCGCCGCAGCTTCTTCACCCAGCGCGGCGACGAGGTCTCGCCGATCGACAACGACAACTACTTCTTCAACGTCTCGCCGACGATCGGTGAGCGCGTCGTCTGTTCGCTCCTGCGCGGCGCCGGCGATCTGCTCGCGCACGAGCAGACCTACCGCGACCGTCGAGCCCGCTGTCAGGGGTTCGCCAACGACCTGGGCATGCCTAGCGGAGCCGATGCGCGGGACTGAACCGCTTAGGGTGGGCGGATGAGCGACCAGCCGAGCAACCGCCCGCCCGAGCGCGCGATCGTCTTCAGGCCGCGGGCAATCCTCGTCCTGCTCGGCGTCCTGCTCGGCGTCGGCGCCCTCGTCGGCTTCCTGATTCTCGCCCAGGGCGCGCTGACCCTGATCGCCGTCGCGATCTTCCTGACGCTCGCGCTCGACCCGGCTGTCGCGTTCTTCGAGCGCCGCGGCCGCTCGCGGGGCGTTGGGGTCGCATCGGTATTCATCTTCGCGATCGGAGTCGTCGCGCTGCTGGCGCTGGTCTTCATTCCGCTGCTGGTCGAGCAGATCGCGCGTTTCATCGAATCGATCCCTGGGGTAGTCGCCGCCATCAGCGCCGGGAACGGCCCGCTCGGCTTCCTCGAGCGCGACTACCAGGTCGTCGAGCGCGTCCAGGCGCTCTCCGAGAACCTGACGAGCGATTTGCTCACCGGTGGCGCGGCCCCCGTACTCGCACTGATCGGTGGCGTCGCCGCGACGGTCATCGGGATCATCGTGATCATCTTCCTGACGCTGTTCATGCTGCTCGAGGGGCCGGAATGGCGTGCGCGGATCATCGACCTCTTCCCGCGCAAGAGCCGCGGTCGCGCGGGGCGAATCGCCAATGCGGTCTACGGCGCGGTCGGCGGATTCATCACCGGCAACCTGCTCGCGAGCCTGCTCGGGGGCGTCGTCGCCACCCTCCTGCTGCTGATCATCGGCGTCCAGTACGCGCTTCCGGTCGGGCTCCTGGTGGTGCTCGTCGAGCTGATCCCTTTCATCGGGCCGCTTTTCGCGATCGCCCTCTGCACCGCCGTCGCCGTTCCCCGCGGACCGGTCGCGACGATCATCGTCCTTGCGGTACTGATCGTCTACCACGTGATCGAGGGCAACACCCTGCGCCCGCTGATCTACGGCCGAGCACTCGAGCTCTCGCCGCTGGCCGTTCTGATCTCGATCCTGATCGGGGTCGAGGTCGCCGGGATCCTCGGTGCGCTCGTCGCCCTACCGGTCGCCGGCTCGATCCAGGCCGTCCTGCGTGAGTTCACGAGCACCCCGGCCCCAGAGACCGACGGCACCGGAGCCAAGCCCGCCCCGGTGTAGCTTTGTCGCATGTGTAGAAACATCCGACAACTCCATAATTTCGCCCCGCCCGCGACCGACGAGGAGATTCGCGCCTCAGCGCTTCAGTACGTGCGCAAGGTGAGCGGCTCGACCAAACCTGCGAAGGCCAACGAGGAGGCTTTCGACCGGGCTGTCGAGCAGGTCACCGAGGTCACTGCGACGCTGCTCGCCGCGCTCGTCACGGCCGCTCCGCCGAAGGACCGCGAGGTCGAGGCGGCGAAGGCCCGGGCGCGCTCGGCCGAGCGCTACGCGGCTGCCTGAGGCGGCGAGGCGGCGGGCTCGGATGGCTGCTTCGTGACCTCGATGTCCTTTGCCCCCGTGACCCAGTCCGGCAGCGGAACCGGGGAGAGCTTGTCCAGCACGAGGCCGGCGAACAGCCGTGGCTCGAGCTTTGCCACCAAGGCGCGCAGCTCGACCTTCTGATCGGGGGTCAGCGAGCGCGGGCGACGGATCAGCCAGAACAGCCGCGATCGCTCCTGAGAATCGAGCCGCGCGAAGTGCTTTCCGGCCAGGACCGCAACCTCGGCGATCGCGATGATCCGGACGATCGGGAGCAGCTTGAGACCAGGCGTTATCGAGGCGAGCCGTCGGAGCATGCTGTCTTCCTACCCGGCTCGGGACTCTCTCAGTCGCCGCGTGAGCGTGCGCCGCCGATGTAGGAGCCGATGTCGATCACGAAGGCGAACACGACGATCAAGAACTCGAAGCCGTCAACTCCACCCTTCCCGAGCCAGAACATCGCCGCCCATGCGAGCGTCGTCCAGGGCAGGATGAAGAATCCGATCAGCGGGATTACCCAGCTGTCCCAGGCGCGCGCGAGGACGTCGGTGAATAGGAATAGGGCGAAGATCGCCAAGCGGGGCGAAAGCAGGGCGAGGACGGCGATCAGGCATGGCATGGCGCGCAGCCTAACGTCCCGAGGTAATTGACAGGAATCGGTCACGATGTCTTTCCAAGACCCACGAGAACGGAAGCGAGGGCCCGTGGAACGAACCCCCATGACGGCCGAAGGACTGGCCGAGCTGCAGACCGAAGTCGAGCGGCTCGAAGGGACCGAGCGCAAGGAGATCGCGCAGCAGATCAAGACCGCACGCGAATGGGGCGATCTCAAGGAGAACGCCGAATACCACGCGGCCAAGGAGTCCCAGGCCCACCTCGAGACGAAGATCCTCCTGCTGCGGGACAAGATCTCCAACGCCGAGGTCGTCGAAGTCGAGGCGGGCGACGTGGTCGCCTTCGGCTCGACGGTCGCATTGCGCGACGAGGAGACCGGCCAAGAGCTGACCTACACGCTCGTCGCCGCCCACGACGCCGCGCTCGCCGAGGGCAAGCTCTCCTACGAGTCGCCGGTCGCCGATGCTCTGCGCGGCCTGCAGGCCGGCGAGACGGCGGTCGTCAAGACGCCGCGTGGAGAACGACGGCTGAGCGTGATCACGGTCGGCTAGTTTCGGCCGGCTCGAAGGCGGCGCGCAACGCGTCGATCCGGGCCTCACCGATCCCCGGGACCTCGCTGAGCTGATCGACACTCGTCAGGGCGTCGCCGCTCTGGTCGCGGAACTCGACGATCCGCACCGCGAGCGTCGGGCCGAAGCCCTCGACGGCCGCGTCGATCTCGGCGGCCGTCGCGGTCGAGAGGTCAAGCCCCGGTGTGGGGGTCGGCGTCGCCGCACGGCCCGTGGCGAGGGCTTCGCCGGCGTCCGGCGCTGCCACAGCGGTGGCGCCCTGACCGTGGACCCGTCTCGGCACGATGATCTGCTGCTCGTCCTCGGCGTGCGCAGCAAAGTTGATCGCCGTCTGATCGGCCCCCGGCTTCAGCCCGCG
>JACCVG010000055.1 GCA_013698335.1 Thermoleophilaceae bacterium | reverse complement strand
AGGTGGCCGACCAAGAGGGTGTTCTCGCGCGCGAGCATCATCAGAACGCTGCGGCTGTCGATCCGGACTCGGACCTCAGCGGACAGGACCAGCGCGAGACGAGCGAGCCAGAGACGACGAGCGAGCCCGAGGCGCCGTCCGGGGAGCGCGAGCGCCCCAGCTTCTGAGGGATGCCGCCCAGCAGGCGAGGCTAGACGCCCAGCTCGGCAGCGAGCGCTTCCAAGAGCTCGGCCTCGAGCCCGACGAGCGCGACGCTTGCGCCCTTGCCATGGCAGCCGACGAGCGGCTTCGGCCCCGATCTCCGGGTGAGAGATGGCCCGCATCGGCGCACGAAAAAGGCCGGCCCCGAAGGGCCGGCCTTTTCAGGTACTAACGGCTGACTAGCTGAGTTCGATCAGCTGTCGCCGCGGCCGGACTCGCAGCCGCTGACAACGTCGAAGCCCTCGCCGCCGGAGCAGCTGTCTTCGCCAATGCCACCGACGAGGATGTCGCGCTGGTCGCCACCCTCGAGCTTGTCGTCACCACGGTTGCCGTACAGCTTGTCCGTGTCGCCGCCACCCTTGAGGGTGTCCTCGCCACGGCCGCCGCAGAGGCGGTCACGGCCACCACGGCCGTCAATCAGGTCGTCGCCGTTCGAACCAACGATCGTGTCGTTGTTGCCCGAACCGATGATGCGATCGTCGCCGATGCTCTGAACGTTGCGGAAACGCTCATCAACCTGCTGGCCGCCACACTTCTCGGCTGCAGCGACGGTCGGGAATGCAAACGCAACGGCCGAAGCCGCAACAACCATGACAGCGGAGAATCCGCGCGTCTTCGTCATGTGAACTGCTCCCTTCACTCGGTGTGTTTTACCCTGCCTTCCCGGTTACGGCTCTTGCACACAGTCGGGCGCAATCTCCGGGTGCAGGCGACGCCCGGGATAGTTGCAGATTCGGCGGCGTCTGTAAAGCGCACCTAAAGACGCCCGTCCCAGAGCGGGTTTGCGGCCCTTTGGTGCCTTAGGTCGCGAGATCGATCAGCGACGTTTGCGCACGATCGTGAGCCCATCGGCGATCGGAATCATGACGAGATCGACGCGCTGGTCGGCTTCGATCGCGCGGTTCAGCCCGGCCACCGCATTCGCCGCGTCGTCGCCATCAGCCGGGTCGAGCACCCGCCCGGCGAGCAGCACGTTGTCGAGCAGCAGGAGCCCGCCCGGGTCGAGCCGTTCGAGAACGCGCTCGTAGTAAGCGGGGTAGGAGGTCTTGTCGGCGTCGATGAAGGCGACGTCGAACCGTTCGTCCGGGTCCATCGCCGCGAGCGTGTCGAGCGCAGGGCCGACACGGATGTCGACGAGATCGCCGACTCCCGCGGAATCGAGGTTGTCACGTGCGATCGCTGCGTACTCATCGCTCAGCTCGCAACACACGAGGCGCCCGCCATCGGCCAGGCCGCGGGCCAGACAGATCGCGCTGTAGCCCGTGAAGGTGCCGATCTCGAGCGCTCGGTGAGCGCCCTGGATCCTGGTGAGGAGGGTGATCAACGCGCCCTGATCGGGCGCGACCTGCATCACTGCGACATCGCCCAGCGCCGCGGTCTCTCTTTCCACGCGCGCGAGGGCATCGTCCTGTCGCGCGCCGGTGGCGATCACGTATTCGTACAGCTCGGGCGTCGTCTCGAGGAACTTGCTGCGGATCGCCCGATCCTAGACAGGTCAGGTCAGGGTGCGCGTCTCCTCGTCGGTGAACCCGGCGTCTCGGTGGCCCTGGTTGCGCTGGAACGACGCCCCGCGCCGCTTGAGCGCGAGCTTCTGGACGATTGCGGGGGTGACGAACGGCCCCGGGAGCAGGATCGCGACGATCGGGATCGCCAGCCACCAGACTCCCAGCCAGATGCAGACCGCAACGATCGCCGCGGCGACCAGCAGGAAGATGGGCAGGGTGCGTTCGGTCACGGCGCGCAGCATAAGCGAGCCGCGGTCCGCCGCGCCCGGACGGCGACGGTACGTACCCTTGCCGGTGCAATGAGCAGCGGCCCAAGATCAGTCCTGCGCGCTGCGGCGATCGCCGCGTGTGCCACCGGCCTCGCCGTGCTGTTGCTCAATCCGCCCGAGCTCTCCGGCGCCGGCGACCTGATCGTGATCGCCGCCGTCGCTCTGGCGATCGTGCTGGTGACGGCGTGGGGGACCGTTGCCCTGATGGGTGAGAGCGCCGCCGGCCAGGCCCAGTTCGAGCGGATCGTTCAGCGCACGGAGGCTCTCGCCGCCTCGCCCGGGACGGCGTCGTCGCCCTCGGACTTCGAGCAGATCGTTGCCGACGCGATCGACGAGCTCCCCGAAGAGTTCAGGGGCCTGCTCGAAGAGGTGCCGGTGGTGGTCTCCGACGACGGCGCGGAGGTCCACGCCTACGGGCGCTACTACGGCGACACCGTCGCGCGCGACCGGTACGAGGATCGGATCGTGATCTACCGCGACACGCTCGAGCGGGACTTCGGGAGGGACCCCGACCTGCTGCAGGCACAGGTCGTCCAGACCCTCCGACACGAGCTCGCCCACCATCTCGGCTGGAACGAGGACGGCGTGCGCGGCCTCGGCCTCTAGATGACTGCGCTCCCCGCGGCTCCGCGGCTACGCTAGGCCCACACCCGGAGAGGTGTCCGAGTGGCTTAAGGAGCGCGACTGGAAATCGCGTGGGCGGGGTTAACCTGTCTCGAGGGTTCGAATCCCTCCCTCTCCGTTGCCCCGAAGGGACCTTGATACGAGCTGACGCAAAGATTGCGCAAGACGTGCGAGCATTGAGGCGTGCGCCGACTAGCCACACTTCTTCTGACGGCGATCGCCCTCCTGGCGCTCGCGGCCGTCGCTCACTCGATCGAGCAGGCACCGAATGTCCCTGACGCGCAGACGGCGTCCTTCGAGGAGGCCGATAACTACTACCAGTTCGGAAACTTCAGGCGGGATACGGCGCGGCTCGGTCGCCTCGCTAAGCGCGCCCTCAACGCTCAGCTCGACAAGCTCGGCAAGGGGAAGAAGCCGGCGATCGTCTTCGACATCGATGACACCGCGCTCTCCACCTATGAGTGCCAGCGGCGCACGGGGGAGTTCGGTGGCACCGAGTTGACCGCCTGTGTAGTCGCAGCCGGGACTGAGACGGCGACGGGCACCGGAAAAGGTCTGCCGCGGATCGAGCCGATCCACGAGCTCTTCCGCAAGGCGCGGCGGCTCGACGTCAGCATCTTCTTCATCACCGGTCGGCCGGACAGCGCGCGCACCGCCTCGAAGCAGAACCTGGCGACGCGCGGCTTTCACGGCGACTACGAGCTGACGACGTTTTCGGGCCCGCTACCGGAGACCAGCAAGTCGCTGATCCCGTACAAGTCGGCTGCGCGCGCGGGAATCGAGAAGCGCGGCTTCGAGATTCTCCTCAACGTCGGCGATCAGCTCTCAGACCTTCGCGGCGGATTCTCGAACCGAAGGTTCTTGATCCCGAACCCCATGTACTTCACCCGCTGAACCGATAAACGTCGCGTGGGGCAGTCATTCGCCGCCTTGCGCGCAGAGCACGCGGCGCTGGCTCTTCCGGCCCACGCTCGCTTATCGGGTCAGCGGGGCTCGGGCTATCACGCCTCCCATTGCTTGAGCAGCGGCAGCGGGTCGCGCGCTTCGCCGCTGAGCGACTTGCCGGCGCGGACCTCGAAGTGCAGGTGGGTGCCTGAGCAGCTGCCCGTGCAGCCCATCGAGCCGACGCGGTCTCCGGCACCGACCGTTTCGCCGGGACGCACTTCGGCCGGCTCCTGCAGGTGCAGGTAGACGTAGGTCTCGTCGGCCTCCGGACTGTGGAGGGCGATGTAGTTGCCGCGACCGCCGTCGCTTCCGGTCTCGATGACGACGCTCTTGCGGATGGCCACGAGCGGTGCGCCATCCGCGCCGAAGATGTCCTGACCGGCGTGCATGTGCCCCGGGCGGGCCACGCCGAAGCGGCCCTGGCTCTCGCCGTAGTCGTACCGGGCCGCGACGGGGTGAACCGCTTGTCGCAGCGCCCTGCGCCGCTCGGCGCGGCGCAGCCGTTCGACCTCTTCCTCCAGCGTCGAAGCGATTGACTGGCCGCGTAGGGCGTTCCGGTCGCCTGGCTTCGGTAGCCAGCGGACAATCTCGGCGGCTTCGCGTTCGATCGGCTCGCGCTCGGCGGCCGCAGCGACAGGAGTGGGCGGGGTGCCCAGGGTGATCAACGACATTGTCAGTCCGGCGGTCGCGACGAGCGCGCGCGCCGGCGCTTGGTTGCGCACGGGAACAAGGCCTCACTTTCGAACGCCTCGGATTGGGTGCGGCGCGCCAGTGACGGTCAGCGCGCGAACGAGCACCGCGGAGCGGCGTCCAGTCGGGTCGAACAACCTTAGAGATGTGCGAACGTGTGTTCTGTGAGCCTCGTCACGCTCTGCGGGACAAGGAAAGTCCGGTTGTTATAGTTGCTTATTCCCTGTAAGCAGCTATGGAGACCGAACCATGAAGACGACGCTTCGCCTGATCCCGCTCGATGACACGGTCGTGTTCCCGAACATGGACGTGACCCTGGCCGTCGACGTCGGCGACGAGGAACGCGTCTTGCTCGTTCCGCGCCACGACAACGAGTTCGCCTCGGTCGGCACCGTCGCCGCGGTCTCCGATCGCGTTCGGCTTCCCGGCGGCGCGAACGCCGTCGCCCTCTCGGGCGTCCATCGTGGCGTCGCCGGAGCGGCGCACACCGGTTCCCAGGGCGAGCTGCGCGTCGAGGTCGACGAGCGCCCGGATGACGAACCGCTGGACGGGCGTACCCGTGAGCTCGAGCGCGACTACCGCGCGGTCGTCGACGAGATCCTCGAGCACCGCGGCGATGACGGTCGCGTGGCCGCGTTCGTTCGCTCGATCACCGAACCCGGCACGCTGGCCGATACGTCCGGCTACGCGCCCGACCTCACCTTTGCGCAGAAGGTCGAGCTGCTCGAGACCGTCGACGTGACCGAGCGTCTCGAGCTGGCGCTTCGCTTCCAGCGCGAGCGGCTCGCTGAGCTCCAGGTGCGCAGCCGGATCCGCGAGGACGTCCGCGAAGGCGCCGACCAGCAGCAGCGCGAGTACTTCCTGCGCAAGCAGATGGAGTCGATTCAGAAGGAGCTTGGCGAGGACGACGCGTCCGTCATCGAGGAGTACCGCCAGAAGATCGAGGAAGCCGGTATGCCCGAAGAGGTTCGGGCCCAGGCTGACAAGGAGCTCGGTCGCCTCGAGCGGGTCGGCGAGCAGTCCGCCGAGAGCTCGGTCATCCGCAGCTACCTCGACTGGCTGATCGTCGTGCCGTGGTCCAAGCGCTCGGAGGAGCGCCTCGACCCCGTCGCCGCCCGGGAGGTGCTCGATGCCGACCACGCGGGCCTCGAGGACGTCAAGGATCGGATCACCGAACACCTGGCGGTGCGCAAGCTCCGCAAGGACCGCGGGATCGAGGACGATGGCTCAGACAGCCGCCGCCGCGGTGGCGGGACGATCCTCACCCTCGTCGGCCCGCCCGGTACCGGCAAGACCTCGATCGGCGAGTCGATCGCACGCGCCACCGGACGCGAATTCGTTCGTGTCTCGCTTGGCGGGATCCGCGACGAGGCGGAGATCCGCGGCCATCGCCGTACCTATATCGGCGCTCTCCCGGGCCGGCTGGTGCGGGCGCTCCGCGACGCCGGGACGATCAACCCGGTGATCATGCTCGACGAGGTCGACAAGGTCGGCGCCGACTGGCGCGGCGATCCCTCGGCGGCGTTGCTCGAGGTGCTCGACCCGGCTCAGAACCATTCGTTCCGTGACCACTATCTCGACGTCGAGCTCGATCTCTCGGAGGTCATGTTCATCGCCACGGGGAACCTCACTGACACGATTCCGGCTCCGCTGCTGGACCGCATGGAGGTGATCCGCTTCGACGGGTACACGACCGATGAGAAGCTCGCGATCGCGCGTGGCTACCTGACCCCACGCCAGATCGAGCGCAACGGGTTGCGGGTCGACGAGGTCGAGATCGCCGACGAGGTGATCCAGGGTGTGATCACCGAGTACACGCGCGAGGCCGGCGTGCGGCAGCTCGAGCGCGAGCTGGGCACGGTCATCCGCAAGACCGCGACGCGGATCGCCTCGCGGGCGGCGACCCCACCGGTCACCATCGACGGCCAAGCCGTGCGCGAGGCTCTCGGAAGGCAGAAGTTCTTCCAGGAGGCCGCGGAACGAACCGCTGTCGCGGGTGTCGCGACCGGCTTGGCGGTCACGGGAGCGGGCGGCGACGTGCTGTTCGTCGAGACGACCTCGATGCCCGGTAGCCGGGACTTCGTCCTGACCGGCCAGCTCGGTGATGTGATGAAGGAGTCCGCTCGGATTGCGCTCTCCTACGTGCGCGCTCACGCGAGCGAGCTCGAGATCGAAGAGCAGACATTCGAGAACCGCGAGTTCCACGTCCACGTCCCGGCGGGAGCGATCCCGAAGGACGGCCCGAGCGCCGGGGTGACGATGATCACTGCGCTGGCGTCGCTGCTCTCGGGGCGACCGGTCAGACACACGGTCGGGATGACCGGCGAGGTCACGCTGCAGGGCCGGGTGCTGCCGATCGGGGGGCTCAAGCAGAAGGTGCTCGCCGCGCATGCGGCGGGCCTGACCGACGTGATCCTGCCCGAGCGAAATCGAGGCGATCTCGACGACGTGCCCGTGCACGTTCGCGAGCAGATGCGGTTCCATCCGGTGATGACGATCGGCGAGGTGCTCGAGCTGGCGCTCGAGCCCGCGCGCGAGAAGGCCGTCGCGGCGTGAAGGGTGGCTGTCGTAGCTGCGCGCCGGTGCCTGAGGCGGTCCGCCGCGGGGCGGACCTCCTCGAGCGTCGGTGGTCCTTCTCGATCCTCTACGCGTCGCTCAATGGAGCGAGCCGGTTCAACGAGTTCCGCCAGTCAGTTGAAGGGATCTCTCCCAATACGCTGACCGATCGGCTGCGTGATCTGGAGCGGGCGGGCATTCTCGAACGCCGTGTGATCGCGGCCTCGCCGCCGTTCGCCGAGTACCAGCTTACCGCTAGCGGCCGCCGGTTGGCACCGCTGCTCGCCGAGCTACAGCGCTGGACGACTGCTCGCTGAGGAGCACCAGACCCGTGGGGCGCGTACCGTGCAGTCATGCGCGCACTTGTAACGGGGGCAACGGGGTTCGTCGGCGCGCGTCTCGCCGCGGAGCTACGGCGGCGCGGGCATGACGTCCGCTGCCTGGTGAGGAACGCCGGGCGGGCCGCACAGCTTTCTGACCGTGGGTTCGAGGTCCACTTCGGCGACGTGCTCGATGCGGACAGCCTCGGTGGTGCGGGCGCCGATGTCGATATCGCCTACTACCTGATCCATGCGATGGGTCGCGGGACCGAAGGTGACTTCGAGCAGATCGAGCACGACGCCGCGAGCAACTTCGCGGCCTTCGCGGCGAGGGAAGGGATCGCAAGGGTCGTGTACCTCGGGGGCCTCGGCGACCGGCCGCGCTCCAAGCACCTGCGCTCCCGGCACCGGACGGCCGAGATCCTTAGATCTCAGGGGCCGCCGCTGACCTACTTCCGGGCCGGGATGATCGTCGGGTCCGAGAGCGACTCGTTCCGGACCCTGCGCTACCTAGTCGAGCGGCTTCCGGCAATGATCGCCCCGAGCTGGCTGGCGACTGACACACAGCCGATCGGCGTGGAGGACACGATCGCTTATCTGGCTGAAGCCGCAGCGGTCCCCGAGTCCGAGGGACGTGAGATCCAGATCGGTGGACCGGAGGTGCTCTCCTACGGCGACATGCTGGATGTGATGGCCGACGCTCTGGGGATCCGGCGCCGCCCGCGCCTGCCGGTCCCGTTCCTGACGCCTTGGCTCTCCTCGCTCTGGATCGGGCTCGTGACTCCGGTCGACGCGGCCGTTGCCCGGCCGCTGGTCGAGGGGCTCTCGACCGAGACGATCGTCACCGATCCCTCCGGCGCCGCGCTGTTCGCCGTGGAGCCGACCCCGTTTCTCTCGACGCTGCGCTCCGCGCTGGGCTCCAGCTAGCCGTCCGGCGCCGCAGGAGGTCGGCGATCGCCGCCGAACTCAGCGCTAGTGATACCTGCGCCCAGAGAGGAAACGATGGAGATCCTTGAGCTGATCGATCGGTTGGACAACCTGCTCTACGAGGCAAAGCCCCTCCCGTTCACCGAGAACGTGAAGGTCGACCGCAGCGAGGTCTTCCCGATCCTCGATCAGATACGGGCCGCGCTTCCCGGCGCGATCACCGATGCGGAAGAGCTGCTCGCTGCTGAGCCGGTCGGCGAACCCGCCGCGCCGGTCGACGACCGGATCGAACTGAGTCGTATCGCGGCGACCCTCGAGCGGCTGCAGGAGAACCAGCGCCCCGCCCCGCCGCCGATCACCGCCGCTGCCTCGGAGCAGGTCCGCGGGATTCTCGAAGGTGCCGAACGGGCCGCGGACGAGCTGCGTGGCGCGGCTCGCGCAGAGACCGATGCAGCCCGAGTGACGGCCGAGCGCGAGGCCGGCGAGCTCGGCGAACGCTCGCGGGCCGAGGCCGAAGAGCTGATCGCACGGGCCAAGCAGGAAGCAAGCACGATCGTCGCCGAGGCCGAGCGGATTCGCGCCGAGGCGCAGCGCAGCGCGCGCGAACGGGCGAATGCGCAGGTCGACCGGCTGCAGGGCGCGGCGGGCGAGGTCGAGACCAGCGCCGCCCGGCTTCAGGGGGAGTTCGAGGAGTTGCTCGACCAGCTGCGCGGCCCGGCCGTCGCCCTGGCTGAGGTCCTCGGCGGCGGTGCGACCAAGCTCGCTGCGCGCGTCGGAACCCTGCGGGAGCGGATCAACGCTGTCGAGCTCGAAGCCGAGCCGCCGGCAGGGGACGGCCATGCGTCCGTCGAAGCCGATCGCGGTCAGTCGGCCGGCGAGCTGCCTGGACCAGGTGACGTCGTGGTCGCAAGGCGTCTCGAGCTGGTCGACACCAGTGAGTTCTTCGCCTTCGATGAGGACGACGACCATGACGAGCACCCGCGCGAGGCGGTCGCCGACGATCTCGACGAGCAGCAGCAGGACCGAGGTGCCTTCTCGGTGGCCGAGCAGGACGATTCCTGGCCGGGGGGCGCCGCGTGAGGCGAGCCTCGGCGCAGAATTGACAAGTGACCTTTCCTGAACATACGCTGTAGTGGCAGTCGACTTTCCGACGGCATGAACAGCGCCGAATCGACATCACTCCCGCTCGGCAAGGAGACGATCGCCTATCGCGTCGCCTCCCACCCGGTCACCCTGATCGGCGCGGCCCGCGCGGCGAGCATGCAGGCGCTGCATCCGCTGGTGATCGCCGGGGTCAGCACCTACAGCAGTTTTCGCAGCCGTCCGCTGGAACGGCTGCGCCGGACCGGCTGGTACGTCAACGCGACCGCCTTCGGCCACCCGGACACCGCCGCAGCCGCGGCCGCCCACGTAACCCGAATGCATGCGCGCGTGAACGGTGTCGACCCGGTGACGGGCGAGCGCTATGACGCCAACGATCCCGAGCAGCAGCTCTACGTGCACCTGACCGAGTGGCACTCCTTCCTGGTGGCTTATCGCACCTACGTGCGGGCGGTGAGCGAGTCCGAGGCCGACCGGATGTGGTCGGAGGTGGCTCCACTCGGCGCCCTGCTTGGCACGCCGATCGAGATGATCCCGACGACCGCAGCTGCCGTCCGCGAGTACTTCGCGACGGTCAATGCCGGCCTGCGCGCGAGTCCGGCGGCACTCGAGACGATCCGATTCCTGCTCTCCCCGCCGCCGATCCGCGAGCTGGCTCCGTTCCGACCCGCGTTTCCGGTCGCCGCGCGCGCGGCAATCGCGACCTTCCCACACCATGCGCGCGCGTTGGCGGGGCTCGGTGACTCGCCCGGGCTGGACGCGCTGACGGTCGCCGCCGTTCGTCCGGCAGTCGCATTGACGATGCCGCTCCTGCGCCGCGCGCAGCGGATGATCGCCGGGCCACAGGTCTACGCCTTTCTCGAGAACGCGCCCGAGCGCAGTGGCGGCTACGTCGCTCCGGTGGAGCTCGACATGGTCAGCGGTCTGCGCGCGGCCGCCTGATCAGCTGAACCAGGATCGGCGGGTTGGCCGTCCCGCGGACTCTATTGGCGAGCCGTCGGCTGCCGCAAACGACGTGTCGATCGGCGATCTGACGGGTTGATCGGCATTGGTGGAGGCCCGGCGTGCGTAAGCTGATGTGCTCCTTAAGCGGCGGAAGGTGTGAGGTGTCGAGGAAGTCGGTCGGTAGGAAGCTGGTCTGCGTGCTCGCGTTGCTGGTCGCGACGGCGCTGCTGGCGTTCCCGTCGGTCGCAGCCGCCGAGCGCACGCAGGTCGGATTGTCGGTGCCGTTCCTCGTCGGCAAGGGTGACATGGAGCGCATGTACGCCGGAGGCGTTCGCACGCTGCGCGTCTCGCTCCAGTGGCAGTTCATCGAGCTCGCGCCCGGCCAGTACGACTTCCGTCGCTACGACCAGTTCTTCCTGGATGCGGCGCAGGTCGGGATCACGATCCTGCCGATCGTCGAGGGCACACCGCCGTTCGTCCCGCACACGGCTGCCGCCTATCCGACGGGCGCCGGCGGCCTCGCACGATTCGAGGAGGTCATGCAGGTGCTCGCGGCGCGCTACGGGCCGGGCGGGCGGCTCTTCGCGGACAACCCGGGCACACCCCACCGGCCCGTCCGCACCTGGCAGATCTGGAACGAGCCGAACCTCGGTATCTACTCGCCAGACGGGCGACCTTCGCCACGCAGTTACGCGACGCTCTTGGCGGCCGGCAACCGGGGCCTGCGCTCCGCCGACCTCGGCGCCGAAGTCGTGCTGGCCGCCCTGGCCCCGGGTGCGGCCTACGGGGAACGCGAGTTCCTGAGGCGCCTGCTTGAGCTTCGCTCGGCGGTTTCCAGCTTCGACTCGGTCGCGATCCATCCCTACGCACCCAAGCCGGGCGATATCAAGCGACAGTTCCGCGAACTGGCGTCGCTGCTGAAGAAGACCGGTGAGCGCGATCGGCCGGTCTGGGTGACGGAGTTCGGCTGGTCAACCGACGGTCCGAAGAGCGCCTACCAGCGCAAGAGCCGCGGGGGGCAAGCGAAGGCGCTGCACCAGGCGGCGACCTACTTCAAGAATCAGAACGACCTCCGTCTGCGAGGGACGCTCTGGTTCGGATGGCGCGACACGGCCCCCTATGAGGCGAGCATCTCCTCGCGTATCTGGCAGCCCTACACCGGCCTCTTCAGCTTCGGCGGCGTCGTCAAGCCCGCGTGGCGGGTCTTCTCCGCCGCCGCCGGGGGCCGCGCCGGACGCGAGCCGCTGCCCTGATGTTAAGGCGAGTGGCTGCACCGCTGTGGACGGCGCTCGCGACGACGGTCGCCCTGACGCTGGGCGTGGCGGCTCCAGCGGCGGCAAGTCACAAGGAAAGTCGGGCCACCGACTCAGCTGCCGTTGACGCGCCGCTCGGTGTGTCCCTGTTCGAACCGGTCGGACCCGCCCAGGTCGCGCGGATGGCCAAAGGGGGTGTCGGCTACGCGCGCTTCCCGCTCCAGTGGAACTTCGTCGAAGAGAAGCCCGGCGTGTACGACTTCAGCTATTACGACAGCTTCGTCCTGGCGGCGGCCCGCGCGCGCATCGATGTGCTCCCGGTGTTGATCGGGACTCCCAGCTTCATTCCACACCGCGATGCCGCTTATCCGACCGCGGCCGCGCATCTGAGGAGCTTCGCCGCCTTCAGTCGCGCGGCTGTTCAGCGCTACGGGCCCGGCGGCGCGCTCTGGCGGGACCACCCGGGGCAGAGGAACCCGGTCAAGACCTGGCAGATCTGGAACGAGCCGAACCTGCGTATCTACGCTCCCGCAGGCAAGCCGTCCCCGACGAGCTATCGATCGCTTTTGTTTCACGGTTACAACGCGATCAAGGCGATCGACCCGGCATCCGAGATCGTCGCCGCGGCGATGGCGCCGGCCGCGCCGATCAGCGATCGGCTGTTCCTCCGCCAGCTGATCAACAGCAAGGGGGTGCCCTCACATCTCGACTCCGTGGCCGTGCATCCCTACGCACGCACGCCTGATCAGTCGCTGACCATCTTGCGGCGGTTCATGCGCGATCTCCGTTCGGCCGACATCGAGGACGGGGGCGTGTGGGTCAGCGAGATCGGATGGTCGAGCAAGGGTCCCGCGTCGGCCTTCCAGACCAAGAACCCTGCCGGCCAGGCGGCCGCGCTGCGCGCCGTCGTCGAGCGGTTCCGCCGCCGCTCGGAGATCGCGTTGCGCGGGATCACCTGGTTCTCCTGGCGTGATAACAAACCGACGATCACGAGGCCGCCGACCAACGACTGGACTCCCTACGCCGGGCTGTTCACCTTCTATGGCTTCCCCAAGCCCGCCTGGACGACGTTCACCAAACTCGCCGGCGGCCAGCCGGGTGTCGGGCCGCTTCCGAAGGAGCCCTACCCGCAGCTTCGCCGTTGGCCGTATTAGGCTTACCGCGGATGCCCGAGATCTCCCCAGGCCTCTACCGGGCCGGTTCCGGTGAGCCTGTTGTACTGCTCCACGGGTTTACGGGCACTTGGCATCACTGGCGTCCCCTGCTCGGGGAGCTCGCGGCCCGCTATGAGGTGATTGCCCCGACCCTCGCCGGCCACGCCGGCGGGCCTGCGCCCGAGGCCGGAATGACTTCGCTCGCGGCCGCCGCCGATTCGCTCGAGGGCCACCTGAGTGACCTCGGCGTCGGAACGGCGCACTTTGTCGGCAACTCGCTCGGTGGGGCGCTCGGCCTGGAGCTCGCGAAGCGGGGCCGCGCTCGCTCGCTCGTCGCGCTTGCCCCCGCCGGGGGGTGGACCCCAGGCGACGGCGAGGCCAAGCGGCTGGCGCGATTCTTCTACCGCCAGACTCGCTTGACCCGGGTCACCGCGCCGCGGATCGGCCGGATCCTTCGGAACCCGAGCCTGCGTCGCCTCGCGCTGCGGGACGTGATGCGGCACGGTGAACTGATCTCACCGCAGGACGCGATCGACATGGCGCAGCTTTCCCTGCGCTGCACGGTGATCGACGACGCCATAAGCGCGTTACGCGCCGACGATCGCGGTGTGACGGTCCAGGATCTCGACCGGATCGACTGTCCCGTGCTGCTGGCGTGGCCGCAGTTCGACCGCGTCCTTCCGCTCGAGCGCCACGCGACCCGCTACCGCCGCGACATCCCCGGTGTCGAGCTGGTCCAGCTCCCCGACTGCGGCCATGTCCCGATGTGGGACGACACCCGCGCCGTACTGCGCGCGATTACCGGACTGGTCGACGCGCACCGCGCGCCGAACACTGCTGGCGAGCCGGGCCGTCCCGGGGCCCCTGCGCCTGTCTTCTAGCCGCGCTTAGAGGCCCTAGGGGTGGCGGACCGCGCAGCCCTTGGCCGGCCCTTGGTCTCCCGCCAGCGCGGGCCGTCCGATGTGCGTTGTTGTTACAACGGGGCCTCCGTGTGGGAAGGTAGGCCCGTGGCCCCAGGCGCAGATGATGCCAAGATCCTCGAGGTCTCCGGGGGGGACAGCGAGGTCCTGCAGTCGGTCATCGCACGCCAGCTGATCGGTCGCGACATCACCGGCTGATGCCTGCCGAGCGCCGCCTACCCGATCCCCAGGCCGAGCAGATCGTCTCGCTGGCGCGCGATTTCGCCACCAAGGAGCTTGCGCCGCGTGCCGCAAAGGCTGAGGCCGAGGCGGAGTTCCCGCGTGAGGTCTTCCGCCGGCTCGGCGCGCTCGGCCTGCTCGGGATGCCCTACCCCGAAGAGCAGGGCGGCGGCGGCCAGTGCTACGAGGTCTACCTGCAGGTGCTCGAGGAGCTCGGCGGCGCCTGGGCCAGCGTCGGCGTCGGGGTCAGCGTTCACGTCATGTCCTGCTGGCCGCTCGCGACCTTCGGGACCGACGAGCAGAAGGAGCGCTGGCTGCCCGAGATGCTCGCCGGCGACCTGCTCGGCGCCTACTGCCTATCGGAGGTAGAGGCGGGGTCCGATCCCGCCGCGATGCGGACCCGAGCCCGCCGCGAGAACGGAGGCTTCCAGATCAGCGGCAGCAAGGCTTGGGTCACCCACGGCGGAGAGGCCGATTACTACACGCTTTTCGCCCGCACCTCCGACGAACGGTCGCGCGGCATCTCCTGCTTCCTCGCTCCCGCCGACACTGACGGTCTGGTGGCGCAGGGCCCCGAAGCAAAGATGGGTCTGACCGGTTCGACGACGGCGACCGTCGACTTCGACGACGCTCGGCTCGATGCCGACCGGCTGCTCGGGGAGGAAGGTCAGGGGCTGTCGATCGCCCTGCGCGCGCTCGACAGCGGGCGGCTCGGCATCGCTGCGGTCGCAGTTGGTGTCGCCCAGGCCGCCCTTGACCACGCGGTCGAGTACGCCCGCGAGCGCGAGACCTTCGGCCAGCGGATCATCGACCACCAGGGGCTCGGGTTCCTGCTGGCGGATATGGCCGCCGCCGTCGAGTCGGCGCGCGGGACGACGCTCGAAGCAGCGCGGCGCCGCGACGCCGATTTGCCCTTCGCACGGCAGGCCTCGATCGCCAAGCTCGTGGCGACCGACGCCGCGATGAGGGTCACGACCGACGCGGTCCAGGTGCTCGGCGGGTTCGGCTACACCAAGGAGTACCCGGTCGAGCGGCTGATGCGCGAGGCCAAGGTCATGCAGATCTTCGAGGGGACCAACCAGATCCAGCGGATGGTCATCGCCCGCCATCTCGCCCAGTAGGGCTGGTTGCTCGAACGCTGGCTCTGCGCCGCTCGGTCAGTCGTCGCCCTTGACCCGCCGCGCATCGCGCTGGATCGTCCGGTAGGTCCGCCCGCGCGCCTCGCGCTCAAGCGCCGCGGCACGCCGGTCCTCGATCCAGGCCTGCTCGCGCTCGAGCTTGCGCCAGGCCGCGATCCGCGCCGGATCGATCGCGTCGCGCACCGCACACCCCGGTTCGAGCTGGTGCGCGCAGTTGGCAAACCGACAGCCTGTCGCGAGCTCCTCGATGTCGGAGAACGCCCCGCCGTTGCCGTCCCACATCCCGGCCTCGCGGATTCCGGGCGTGTCGACGAGCATCGCTCCGCCGGGGAGGGCAAGCAACTCGCGACCGACGGTCGTGTGGCGGCCGCGCCCGTCGCCGGCGCGGACGGGGGCTGTCGCCTGGCGATCCTCGCCGAGCAGCGTGTTGACGAGCGTCGATTTTCCGGCGCCCGAGGGACCGAGCAGCAGCGAGGTCGTGCCCGGCGCCAGCAGGGTCTCGAGCAGAGCTAGCCCGCTGCCGTCGCGAACGCTGATCGCGACGCCGTCGGCGAGGCCGAGTGCCCGCGCCATGCGGGTCGCGAGGGTGTCGGCTTCGGGGTCGAGGTCGGCCTTGGTCAGCACCAGGATGGCGGGCACCTCGCCGGCGGAGCAGAGCGAGACCATCCGCTCGGCGCGCCGCTCGTTCGGGTCCGGCAACGGCTCGATCACCAGAGCGAGATCGACGTTGGCGGCGAGGACCTGTGGCGCGGTCTTGGAGCCCGCCGCGCGCCGGATCACCGCGCCACGCCGCTCGAGCACCGCTGCGATCGCATCGTCGCCGTCGATCGCCACCCAGTCGCCGGTGACCGGCGGGCCATCGTCTGAGTCGTGCAGGCGGCCACGCGCGGGCAGGAGCCGCGGCGGTTCTCCGGGCGTCATTACGAGCCAGCGGCCGCGGTGCTGGGAGAGCACACGACCGGCGGTCAGGTCGGGGTCGCCAAAAGCGAGCAGCTCGTCGGCGAGGCCGGAGCGCCGACCGAGGTCGACGGGTAGAGCGGTCATCGAAAAGTCCTCCACATGGTCGTCAGAGACAAGGGCGGGCGAGGGCCCTGGTCGTGACGACCGGGGCCCGGCTACGCAGCCGTGGCGCCGAAGACGGGAGTGTGGTGAAGGCGTGTCATCCGCTATCGACGATAGCGGATGGGTTCCCGCTGGTGGCGCATGCGGGCCGACGACGCGTAGGACGTCGCGGCGAGGTCTGATCGGCGCGGCTAGCCGGTGAAGCGCCGCCGGTAAGCGATCCCGTCCTCGCGGACGAGACTGAGCCCGCGGCCTTCTGACGCCGGTCAGAGACCGCGCGGGTGGCGGATCTCGTACCCCTTCTTCGGGGCCTTCGTCTCGCGCCAGCGCGGACCGTCACCCTGGTTGTTCCCGTCGCCACCCGACGAGGTGTCAAAGCGCAGGCCGGCCATCGTGATGTAGGCGTGGCCGTTGTTGGCGAAGACCGAGATCCACTCGCCCTTGCCCTTCTTGCCGTAGCTCATGAAGCCGCCAGAGTCGTCCGGAGTCTTCAGCAGCTTGGCCGCGATCAACGCGTAGCTGATCGCTCCGGAGCAGTCGAAACCCTTGCTCTTCTTGTCCGAGTGGCCGCCGCCGTACTGGTAGGGCGCGTCGCTGATCTTGTTGGCGGCCTTGATCGCCTTGACGACCTCCTTCGGCGCGCCCTTCGGTGCGATCGCCTCACCGTTCTTGTCGAGCTTCGCCTTCCCCACGCGCTTGTCCGACTGCTCGCCGCTGGACTTGACCGAATCCTTGTCGTCGCCCTTGCCTCCCTTGCCGCCGCCTTCGCTCGGCTGCGTGAAGCCGTCGTCGATCTTCGCCGCGGCGTAGGTGGTGGGCAGCGCAAAGAGGGCGGATAGTGCCACTGCGGCGCAGATCGCTGTCAGTTTGGAACGGCGTAGGCGTGGTTCCTGGAAATGCAAGGTCGACAGTCTCCTTTGCTCAGGCCTACGGGGTTAGCTGTCGGGCTGGCGCTCAAGGAGCAGCGCTCCCACCGGAGTGGATTCGCCCCAAAGTTTGGTTCCCCCGCTCCCCACCTCTGTTCGGCGGGGACTCGGCTCTACCTGTTTACGAAGAGGGCAGGCTACCGGACTGAGCGCAGTTATGACAAATCCCCCTCTGCGAGGGGCTTCCGGGCGCCGGATTCACGCGAAGAGGAGCTGGGCCACACCGACCCGACCCTTGCGCTCTCGATCTATCGCCAGTCGATGGAACGAGACGACGGCGAGAGGGCCCGGCTGCGGGCGCTCGTGAAAGGCAGCGCGGCCGCTGCCCCGGCCGCCGAGGCCACGGAGTTGCCTTTGGCTGTGGCGAAGGCGCGCTAGATCGCGCACCGCACCCTCGATTCAGCGCGATACTGCCCGGACGATGAGCCAGAACGCCGAGGTGGTCCGGAAGCTCTACGAGGGCTGGCAGCGAGGCGACTTCGCCGTCGAGACGGATGTCTACCACCCGGATGTGGAACTGATCATCGATTACGGACCCGACTTCACGACGACGGCTGGGTTCGACGAGATGCGCAATGTCTGGCGCGAGCAGCTGACTCTCTGGGAGGCCTGGAGCACAGGCCCAATCGAGAAGCTGATTGAGGACGGCGAGCACGTCGTCGTTGCCCACTCGCTACGGGGCCGCAGTAAGCGGGGGCTCTCGCTCGAATCACAGAATGCCGGAGCCGCGTTCACCTTCCGCGCCGGGCTGATAGTTCGCTTGGTCGCCACCGACCAGCTGGCCAAGGCCCTCGAAGCCGTGGGCCTGTCGGAGTAGCCGATGTCTCAGGAGAACGTGGAGATCGTGAAGCGGCTCTACGGGTCAACCGGCTTGGAGAAGCGACAGAACTCGCCGGATCGAGGATCTCAACCGACTCTGCGCCTTCTTTGATCCCGAGGTCGAGCTTCGCCAGCGCTCCGGCCTTGTCGGGACCGGGACATACCGAGGGCATGACGGCCTGGTTCAGGCGGCTCGCGATCTCGCGGATGCTTTCGGCGTAGTCGAGTTCGCAGTCGCAAGATATTTCGACAAGGCGAACCTCGTCGTCACCGATGTCCACGTCCGAGCTTCTGGACGAACCACGGCCCTCGAAACCGAGATCAGGATCGGCCACGTGTTCGAACTGAGGGACGGCCGGGTTGCTCGCTGGACCGTATATCCGAACTTCCCGGATGCCCTCGAAGCCGTGGGTCTCTCGGAGTAGGGCGCTCACGCCCCGGAGTCCAGTCGAGGGCGATCGCAACCGCCGAAGGTTCGGGCCAGGTCCACGCCGAGCTTCACCCGGCTTGCCTGGAGTCATGCCGAGTACTCGGCGTTCTCTTAGGCGCATTTAGGCACAAACGGGGTTCGGAGCGCCTCGCAGGCTAGGCGGCCTCGAGAGCCCCCCGGCCGGGATCCCGCTCGCGATGCGGGGTTGCCGGGCATGGGCGCGGCGGGTTTCGAACCTGCGACCTCTCGCGTGTGAAGCGAGCGCTCTCCCACTGAGCTACGCGCCCTCAGGTCCATCGTAATGCGGGGGGCGGTTGCGGGGGCTGTCCCTCGGCCTCGACGATCATTCGCCCGGAAATCCCCGTAAACAGCGGGATTGCACAATATTCGTGGAGCCGGCCTTGCCACCTTCCTAAGGGGAAGCTAAACTCACCGATGTCCTAGAGATGACCCGGGTGCGTATCGCGCCGGGTCGAGCGAAGGAGGAACCGTATGTACGGTACGAAGATGGGCGCGGTCGCCGCTGTTGCGGCGCTCTCGCTGTCTGTTGGTCTCGGTTCGGCAACGGCCGAGCACAACAACAACGACGATGGTAAGCGTGCGAACACTTACATCGAGAACGATTGCAAGCGCCTCACTCAGAAGCCGCGTCACATCGAGCTGGCTTGTGGGCAGTCGCGTCGTAACCAGGACGATGTCGAGTTGCGTAAGGTTCGTTACCGCAACAAGCAGTACGGCAAGAACAACGTCCGTGCGCGCGCCCGCCTCCACGTGGAAGGCGTCAGTGGCAAGAACAAGGTCAAGCTCCGCTTCAAGAACAAGAAGAATTGCGCTCGTAAGGGCAAGGGTTCGGCCGACCGGAACGATCCGGTCTACAAGAAGGTCACGATCAAGTTCACGGGCGGACAGCCCGCTGGCCTTAAGAAGCGCTACAACGAGCGCCTCGGCTGCGGTTGATCGTCTGAGCAGTTAGAGCAGTGCCCAAAGGGGCGGCGGAGCGATCCGCCGCCCCTTTGCCTTGCTGGATCGTCTGCCGGTACACTCGCCGCGGACCGTGCTAGGTGGGGAAGTAGCGGTGCCCTGCACTCGCAATCCGCTCTAGCGAGGCCGAATCCCCGTCCGAGGGGTGTGTGTCTTGGGGTCAGCGTGCCGCGCGACGGTGTCGATGGCCAGGTCCCGTGCGATGGACGTCCGTGAACCAGGTCAGATCCGGGAGGAAGCAGCCTTAAGCGATCCCGTCCGTGCGCCGCGGGTTCGCCTGGTCGGAGCCGGAGCACGGAAGCGCGCCCAGGGGATCCACTTCGACGCCGGGTGCACGGTCCGTATTCGCTCGGGGCGCGTTCTCGCTCGTGATCGGGGAGACTCGAGGACATGAGCATCGTCACGAGCCCCGCGCGCGTCATCGGTCAGTTGCGTGCAGAGCTGTCCGCCCTGACGCTCGCCGAGTTCGCCAAGGGGATCGTCCATGGCTACCGCGAGCGCGGGCTGCTCGTGCTCGGCGGGGCGATCGCCTTTCGCCTCGCCTTAGCGCTGATCCCCCTCTCGCTCTGCGCGCTCGGCGCCATCGGCTTCTTCGGATTCGATGAGATCTGGACCGCCGACCTCAGCCCGCGGCTCGCCGCCTCGACCTCACCGGCGGCCTTCACCGTCGTCGATGACACCGTTGAGTTGATCCTCGGACAAGGGCAGATCTTCTGGGTCACGGTCGGTGCGCTGTTCGCTCTTTGGCAGGCCTCCGGCGTGGTCCGCGAGGTGATGAAGAGCCTCAACGACGTCTATGAGATCGAGGAGGACCGCTCGTTGCGTGTCCAGTTCGCGATCTCAGTCGCCTTGGCCTTCGTCCTGATCGTCCTGATCCTTGGTGCGATCGCCGCGATCCAATTCGGCGGCGCAGCCGGCAGCGCGGTTCTCGGCTCGGGCGGTCTTCCCCGCACTCTTGGAGCGACCGTCGGCTGGATCGTCGGGCTCTCCCTGCTTGTCGTCGCGATCGGCCTGCTGGTCCGCGCCGGCCCCGATCACGACCGCCCGCTTCAATGGGTCACCGGGGGTGCGTTGCTCTCGGTGTTGCTGTGGGTCGCGATGAGCGCGCTCGTCGGTTTCTACCTGACCAACTTCGCCGATTACGGTTCGATCTTCGGAAACCTGGCCACCGCGTTCGTCCTGCTCGAATACCTGTTCCTCTCGGTCATGAGCCTGCTCACCGGCCTGTTGCTCGACGCGCTCGCCTTCGAGCGGCTCGAATCTCGCGCCTGAGGGAGGCACGGCGCTCCGGACGCGGCCATCCGGCAAGCTGTAGCCATGGTGAGGAAGGTTCCCGCTCGCCGAGCGCCGCGCGCGCTCGTGGCCGCGTTGCTCGCGTGCCTGCTCGTGCCCGCCCCTGCTCAGGCCGGGGAGGCGATCGTCGGCCTCGGAAACTCTGGCACTCGCCTCGTGACTTTTGACAGCGACGCCCCGGGGGCATCCTTCACCAAGACGGGTATTCCGCTGCGCAAAGTGGTGGACCGGGCCGGGGTGGCATCGCTGGAGCCGATCGACGTCCCGTTGAAGGGGATCGATTACGACCCCGCCTCCGGCTCCCTCTATGGAATCGGCTCGGACGCGCGTATCTACACCGTCGAGACGACAGTCGGGATCGTTACCCCGGTGGGCGATGGATCAAGCGTGGACCCAAGGCTGGCCAACAGCAGCGCCGATTTCGGATTCGACATCTCCCCGGGCGGAGGTTCGGCGCGAGTCGTCGACACCGCTGACAACAGCGCTCGTTATGACCTAACGGCCGGGACAGTGGTAACGCCATTCGACGGGGTGCTGAGCCCTCCTGGAGGTCGTCTCTCCGCGCTCGCCTACGACGATGGCGCCGACCTGTTCGGGATCGCGGCCGAGAGCAACGCGCTGGTACGCATCGCCGATGACGGGACGGTCACCGAGCGGGGCGAGCTGGGCATTTCCGAGACCGACTCGCCCACCGCGCTCGACATCCTCGGCTCCAGCGCGTTCGCCACGGCCACGAGATCAGGCGAACCATTCTCGCGCCTCACCTCGATCGACCTCCAAACCGGTGAAGCCCGACCCGATCCGCCGCCGATCGCGTCCGGCGCGCCCCTGTCCGGCCTCGCGATCGCGCCGGGCGGCAGCATCCAGTTCCGGAACACCTCCGTTCTCGGTGCCGAATCGAGCCGGTTCGTCGATCTGGTCGTCGACCGCACGGGCGGCGACTTGCGGCCAACCTCCGTCCTGTACTCGACCTTCGACGGCGGGGCACGGGCCGGGGAGGACTACGTCCAGGCGAAGGGTGGGAGGGTCGATTTCCAAGCGGGCCAAACGGTTGGGCTGATCCGCATTCCGATCGTCGATGACCGGCTCAGCGAGCGGTTCGAACTGTTTGGTGTGGCTCTGGCGTTTCCCGCGGCGAATGCGATTCTGGCCAGCCAACGCGTCGCAGCGGTGACGATAGTCTCCAACGACGAGGGCAAAACGGGTCCCCCGCAGGCTTCGTTCGACTCTGTTCGCAAGCTCAGGCCGGGGAGCCGGGCCGCGCGCTTCAACTTCGTTTGCAGCGAGCCGTGCGGTGTCCGGACCGATCTGAAGCTGGGCCGCCGGATCATCGGCTCGGGCGAGGCCGTCGGCGGGACCTCGCCGCGGCCGCTCAACGTCCGTTTCACCCGCGCCGGCGCTCGGGTGCTGCGTGGGGCCAAGCCCAAAGACCGGCTGCGGCTGGTTGCCCGCGTGACCGACCGGCAGGGGCAGCGGAAGATCGTCACCACGCGCGTGCCGCTGTCCTAGCGGCAAGACCTCGGCGGACCAGGGGCCGACGAGCGCATCTGGAATCCTAGGGCCGTGCTCGCGCTCTACCGTCGCCATCGTCCTCGCAGCTTCGATGACGTCGTCGGCCAGGAACACATCGTGCGGACGCTGCGCAACGCCATCGAGCTCGGCAAGGTTCACCACGCCTATCTCTTCGTCGGGTCGCGCGGAACGGGGAAGACGAGCATGGCGAAGCTGCTCGCCTGCGCGCTGAATTGCGAAGGCGGTCCAAGCGCGGACTTCGCCCCCGAGGACCCCGCGTGCCTCGCGATCGCGAACGGTCGGTCGCTTGACGTCGTCGAGATGGACGCGGCCTCCAACAACTCTGTCGACGACATTCGCGAGCTGCGCGAGAACGTCACGCTCGCGCCAATGGGCGGCGGCCGTCGCGTCTACATCCTCGACGAGGCTCACATGCTCTCGCAGTCGGCCTGGAACGCGTTCCTCAAGACTCTCGAGGAACCTCCTGCGCACGTCGTCTTCGTACTTGCCACGACCGAGGCGCACAAGGTGCCGGCCACGATCGTCGACCGCTGCCACCGGTTCGACTTCCATCGCCCTTCGGTCGAGCAGATCGCCGCTGTTCTCTCGAAGGTCGCCGCCGAGGAGGAGATCGACGCCCCTGACGCAGCCCTCGCCATGATCGCCCGAGCGGCGACCGGGAGCTTTCGCGACGCGCTCGGGACGCTCGAGCAGCTCGTCACCTACGGCGGTAACCAGGTCGACATCGGCGATGTGCAGGCCGTGCTCGGGGTTGCCGACACAGATCTGATTCTCGAGGCGGCCGATGCGCTCGCCGCGGGCGATTCGCGGGCCGCGCTGCTGACCGTCGAGCGGCTGTCCGGTTCCGGCCGCGACGCGACCCAGTTCATGCGCGATTTCGCGGAGCACCTGCGCCGGATCTACGTCGTTCAGACGCTCGGCGAGCCACCCGATGCCTTCGCGCTCTCGACAGAGCACGCCGAGCGGCTGAGCGCCCAGGCGCAGCGGCTCGCGAGCGCGGAGATCCTGCGTGCGATTGATCTGCTCGGGGAGGCCCTGAGCGCTGTCAAGGACGGGTCGGAACCCCGCCTGCGACTCGAGCTCGCGCTGCTGAAGGCCACGCAACCGCCGACCGAGCTCTCGCTGCAAGCGCTCATGTACCGGATCGAAGGGCTCGAGCGGCGGCTCGCGGGCGGGGTTGCACCGGCGTCCGAGCCACGAGTCGAGCCGGACTCCGCACCTGCGCCCGCGGCCGCGCCCTCACTCCCGCCCGTCCCCGTGGAGGCCTCGGCTCCGGTGGCCGAAGAGACGGAGCTGAGCCTCGAGCGGCTCCAGAGCCTCTGGCCCGCGGTCGTCGATGCGGTCCGCTCGGAGAACGCGATGGTTGGCGCGCTGTTCGGTGAGGCACGGGCAGCCGCTCTGGAGGCAGGACGACTGATCGTCGACTTCCCGGCCGATCGTGAGTTCCTGAAGAAGAAGGCCGAGGCGAGCAGCGACCTCCTGGCGCGCGCGGTGCGCGGGCTGACCGGAGCAAGTCCGAAGCTCGAGTACCGGCTCAACGGTGAGACGGTTGGACCGCCGACGCTCAGCGAGGAGGAGCTGCTGCGCAGGCTCGAGAGCGAGTTCGGTGCCGTCGACTCAGACGCGGCGGCCCTACCTGCGCGCGAAGCCAACCAGATGGGAGATGATCAATAGATGTCCAAGCAGCCGAACATGGCGCAGATGATGCAGCAGGTCCAGCAGATGCAGACCGACCTCGCCAAGGCCGAGGAGGAGCTGCGCGAGCAGGTCGTCGAGGCGAGCGCGGGAGGGGGGACCGTGACCGTCAAGATCACAGGAGCCTTGGAGCTGCGCGAGCTGCTGATTGATCCCGAAGCGGTCGATCCCGAGGACGTCGACCTGCTTCAGGACCTCGTGATGGCCGCCGTCAACGAGGCGGTCAGGGCGGCCCAGGAGATGGCGGCCGCCCGGATGACCGCCGCGAGCGGTGGGTTGGCCGGACTGGCTGGTCCAGGCGGCCTTGAAGGCCTGGGGCTGGGGCTCTAGATGCGCGAGGGGCTCAAGGCCATTCCGACCGTTCTGCTGCTGCTCGTGGTCTGTGCGCTGCCGCTCGCGAGCACGGCCAGCGCTGCGAAGAACAAGCGCTGCGCAGGGGAGAAGGTCACCGAGTCCGGCAGAGACGGCGGTGGCACCGTCAAGGGAACCAACGGCGACGATGTCATCCTCGCCGGCGACGGCGACGACAAGATCGTCGGCAAGGACGGCGACGACATCATCTGCGGGGACGATGGCGACGACAACATCGCCGGCGGCGGCGGTGACGACGAGATCTACGGCCAGCGCGGCGACGACAAGCTCCAAGGCATGGATGGCGAGGACGAGATCCTCGGTGGCCTCGGCGACGACCGCCTGATCGGCGGCAGTGACGACGACGACCTCCGTGGCGAGGCGGGCGACGACAAGCTTGAGGGTGACCGCGACGACGACGAGATCGACGGCGGCAGCGGCAAGGACAACTGCGAAGGCGGCCTCGGCGACAACGATTTCACGTCATGTGAGAAGGAAAACGTAGACAAGGACTAGCCGCCGCACTCCGCTCTAAGCTCGGCGGTCGTGTTCGCCCCGCCCGTCAATCGTCTGATCACCGAGCTCGCGCGGCTGCCAGGAATCGGGCAGCGGACCGCTCAGCGGCTTGCGTTCCATCTGCTGCGCGCCTCCGAGGAGGAGGCGCTCGCGCTGGCCGAGGCGATCAAGGAGGTCAAGGAGACAGTCGGGCTCTGCGAGATCTGCTTCAACCTCGCCGTCGGCCCCCAGTGCCGGATCTGCGAGGACCCGCGTCGCGAGAGCGACGTCATCTGCGTGGTCGAGGAGCCCAGCGACGTGATCCCGGTCGAGCGGACCAACGAGTACCACGGCCGCTACCACGTGCTGGGCGGGGCGCTCTCGCCGATCGACGGCGTCGATCCCGAGGATCTCCACATCGAGGAGCTGCTCACGCGGGTTGCGGCGGGGGGCATCGGCGAAGTCGTCATCGCGACCAACCCGACGACCACCGGAGAGGCGACAGCGCTGTTTATCGCCGACGGTGTTCGCGAGCGAGCGCCGACCGTGACGGTGACGCGGCTCGCGAGCGGGCTCCCGGTCGGCGCCGACCTCGAGTACGCGGATGAGATGACGCTCGGTCGCGCCTTCCGCGGCCGCACCTCTGCGTAGCCGGGTCTACTTCACCAGCCCCACGGATCGCTTGAGCCGCAGTACGCGGAGCAGCGCCTGGTCGATCCGCTCGCGGGGGATGGCGCCCCGGCGCGCCGCGTTCAGGACGGCTATGTAGGCGGCCTCCTGATCGCCGCGTGGACCCGCGATCTCGAGCATGTCGGCTCCGGCGATCAAGCTCGCGACCGCCGCGTCGGGAATCGAGCCGAGCGAGGTGATCGCGGGAGAGGAGAGGTTTTCCGCGATCGCGACCCCCTCGAAGCCGAGCTCGTCTCGCAACAGCCCAACCATCAGCTCCTGCGACTGCGAGGCGGGGGTCACGAAGTCATCGCTCGCGTAGGTGCCCGGGCCGACGACGATCGCCGGTGCACCGACCTCGATCGCCGCCTGGAACGGGAGCAGGTCGCGGAGCTTGAGCTCATCGAGCCCCAGGCCGACCGTCGCCGGACCGCGATCGGGCTCCTGCGAGGCGGCCCCCAGCCCAGGGAAGCGGCCGGGGGCCGAGACGATCCCGGCCTTCTCGGCTGCCTCGACCACGGCTCGCGCGTAGAGGACCACTTGCTCCACGTCGTCGGAGAAGGCGGCCTCTCCGATCGGCCCGCCGACCGCGCCGATGTCGATCGTTGGACCGAGCACGCCGTCGAGCCCGATCCCCTCGAGCACCTCGGCCGTCATTCGCATGATCCGGCCCGCTTCGTCGGCCGACTTGATCCGCGCGGGCGGAAGCTTCGGGGGGAGGTCCGCGAACGCCGATTCATCGCCACCCGCCTGACGGGCGAGCAACAGCGTGGCGACGTGGCGCTCGCTCTTGGCGGTCGCCGCGATCTCGCTCGTGAGCTGCTCGATCTGCTTCGGCTTTCGATAGTTCCGCTCGGAGAAAACGACGCCGCCGATGTCGCGGTCCTCGAGGTCCTCAAACAGCGGCGAGCGCTTGTCGTCGCCCTCGAAGCCCAGCAGGAACAGCTGGGCGACCTTGCGCTCGAGCGGCAGCCGCGAGACGAGCTCCTCAACGCTGCTGGGCTTCTCGGCCGAGGCCTCGGGCTGCTCGGCCGGGGGAGGGATCATCTGGGCCAGGAAGGAAGAGCGGCCTGGTTCGCGCGCCCCAAGTCCACCACCCTCGGATCCGGCAGCGGGACCGGGCGTCCGCTCGGTCTGAGCTCCGACCAGCGCACCCGCGAGGACCGTCACCGCCGCCAACACCATCAGGGCCCCGATCGTGAGGATCCGGCCCCGGGGGATGCCTCGCAGACGGTGGGGGGGCATGACCGGAGGCTATCTTTCGCCGTCCGTGTCAGCGGCAACCGCAACCAATTCCCCGGAGCAGACCGTCGTCATGAAGTTCGGCGGCACCTCGGTGGCCGACGCCGAGCGGATCAAGCGCGCCGCCGGCCGGATCGTCAGTTCGGTCGAGGCGGGCAATCGCGTCGTCGCCGTGCTCTCGGCGCGTGGTAAGACAACCGATCAGCTCGTGGCGATGGCGCAGGAGGTCTCAGATCGACCCGACCCGCGCGAGATGGATATGTTGCTCTCGACCGGCGAACGAATCTCTTGCGCGCTCGCCGCGATGGTGATCAAGGACCTCGGCCACGACGCGATCTCCCTGACCGGCTCTCAGGCGGGGATCCTCACCGACACCTCCCACACCCGGGCGCGGATTCTCGAGGTCCGCGCCGACCGGATCCTCGCTGCACTCGACGCCGGCAAGGTCGTCCTGGTCGCCGGATTCCAGGGGGTCTCGACCGCCCAGGACGTGACGACCCTCGGGCGCGGCGGCTCCGATACGACGGCGGTGGCCCTGTTTTTTTTTTTTTTTTCGGAGTTCTGCGAGATCTACACCGATGTAGCCGGCGTGTTCAGCGCAGATCCGAGGCTGGTGCCGCGAGCGCGCAAGCTGCCGGTCGTCTCGTTCGACGAGATGCTCGAGATGTCGGCCTCCGGGGCGGGCGTGCTCCAGCTACGTTCGGTGGAGTACGCGCGCAACCACGGCGTCCGGATCCACTGTCGGTCGAGCTTCGATGACGCACCCGGTACCTTCGTTGTCGGAGAAGACGAGACCATGGAACGACCACTTGTCACAGCGGTGACTCACTCGACCGACGAGGCGCGCATCACCCTCACCGATCTGCCCGACACGCCGGGCGTCGCCGGCACCGTCCTGACGGCGCTCGCCGCCGCCGAGGTCAACGTCGACATGATCATCCAAAACGAGCCCCACGAAGAGGGTGGGCGAGCCGACATGTCGTTCACCGTCCCGCGGGCCGATACCCGAGCCGCAGTCGATGCGCTCGAGGTGCTCAAGGCCGAGCTCGGAATCGGCGGAATCCACACGGACGGCGAGATGGGCAAGGTGTCGCTGGTCGGCGCGGGAATGCGCAGTCACCCCGGAGTGGCGGCAAAGGCCTTCAGTGTGCTCGGCGCCGCGGGCGTCAACATCCGGATGATCTCGACCTCGCCGATCAAGATCTCCTGCGTCGTGGCCGAGAGTGACGTCGAGCGGGCGGTCCAGGGCTGGCACGCCGCCTTCGAGCTCGACGCCGACGCGATCCTCCCTGAAGATGTTGCCGGCGACCATCGTCCGATCGTGCCGCCCGAGCCCTCCTGATGCGCGTCGCTGTCGTGGGCGCCACCGGCGCCGTGGGGACGACGATGCTCGCGATCATGGGCGCGCGGAACTTCCCGGCCGATGAGGTCGTCGCGTTCGCTTCCGAGCGCTCGGCCGGCCGGCAGCTGCCGTTCGGCCAGAACACGCTGACGGTCGAGCCGCTCAGTGAGCAGGCGATCGCCGGCTTCGATCTCGCGTTGTTCAGCGCAGGTTCATCGATCAGCCGCGAATGGGCCCCCCGGTTTCGAGACGCGGGCGCAGTCGCGGTCGACAACTCCTCGGAGTGGCGGATGCACGACGAAGTCCCGCTGGTCGTCGCCGAGGTCAATCCGGAGGCACTCGACGGTCATCAAGGGATCGTCGCGAACCCCAACTGCACGGCGATGGTGCTGCTGGTGGCGCTGGCGCCGATCGAGCGAGCGGTCGGGATCGAGCGGCTCGTCGTGTCGACCTATCAGGCCGTCTCGGGCACCGGCCAGAAGGCCGTCGAGGAGCTGCGTGCGCAGGCGCGCGCCGTGCTCGAGGGAGCCGAGCTGCCCGCGCCCGAGATCTATCCCCACCGGATCGCGTTCAACGTGATCCCCCAGGTCGAGACCTTCAAGGACGGCGACCCGTACACAACGGAGGAGCGCAAGGTCATCGGCGAGACACGCAAGATCCTCGGCCGCCCCGATCTACCGGTTTCGGCGACCTGCGTCCGGGTCCCGGTGTTCACAGGCCATTCGGAGTCGGTCAACATCCGGACCCGCGAGCCACTGAGCCCCGAGGGTTGCCGCGATCTGCTCTCCGAGGCGCCGGGCCTGGCGGTCGTCGACCGCCCCGGTGACGCTCTCTACCCGCTCGCGACCGATGCCGCCGGCCAGGACGAAGTGCTGGTCGGCCGGATCCGGACCGATGAATCGGCGGAGCGGACGCTCAACCTCTGGGTCGTCGGCGACAACCTCCGCAAGGGCGCCGCAACCAACACGGTCCAGCTCGGAGAGCTGCTGATCGAGCGCGGGTTGCTCAGCGCTCGCGCCTAGGCACCTGCTAGACGCCGCGGTCTTCGGCTCCGTCCGCGAGCAGCCGTCGCGGAGCGCCCGGCGAGGCGGCCCGACGAGCCACGCGCCTACGCGATCAGGTTGTCGATGACCAGGTAGTAGAAGAAGAACCCGAAGACCGCGGTGCTCGCCGCCCACAGCAGCGCCCAGCTGACGGCCTCCTTCGGCTTCATCATCGGGCGCGCCAGCGCGAAGATGATGAACAGCTCGATCGCGACGCTGATCGCGAGGTAGGTGACGAGGTCGAGCTTGCCGATCACGAGCGACAGCACGAGCATCACGACCGGCACCTGGATGGTCGCGCCGGTCGCCGAGGCGAGGAAGACGAAGTACTCGTTGAAGCGGTTGCGGTGTAGCGGGCGACGCGGGTCGAGCCCGGTCGCCAGCGCGGTCTTCATCGGCTCGGCCATCGGCGGGAGCCTATTACGCCGCGGTGAGTTCGGCGACCTTGCGTTGAACCGCGCCGGTCTTGACGACGTGCTTGTTGAGGCCGAGGGTCTTCGGGTCGATGCCGAGCGCCAGCCCGATCATCTGCGGGAAGTGCAGAACTGGCATGCCGAGATCGCGCTCGACGTACCTGGCCGCATCCGGCTGCTGCAGGTCGAGGTTGAGGTGGCAGAGCGGGCAGGGAGTGACCACGCAGTCGGCTCCGGCGTCGATCGCGTCCGCCATGTGACGGCCCGACTGGCGCAGCGAGGTCTCGCGATTCATCGTGATGACCGGGAAGCCACAGCACTTGTGGCTGCCGGCGTATTCGACCGGCGTCGCGCCGATCGCCTCGATCACCTGCTCGAGGTAGCCGTCGCGCTCGGGATGCTCGTGGTAGCCGAGGCGCTCGGTCGGGCGGACGATGTAGCAGCCGTAGAACGGCGCGACGCGGAGCCCTTCGAGCGGGCGGACGACCCGCTCACGGAGCGCGTCGAGCCCGATCTCCTCGACCAGCAGCCAGAGGAAGTTCTTGTTCCACCAGGCACCGGAGCGCTTGTAGGCGAGGCCCTCGGGAGTGAGGTGGCCGTTGACGTGATCGCGGTACGCCTCATCGGCGTCGAGACGCTCTTTGCACTCGGTCTGCGCGCCCTGGCAGGTCGAGCAGATGTTCATCATGCCGATCGCGCCCTCGACGCCCTGGGCCATCGCGAAGGTGCGCGCGTTGAGCGAGTCGACGAGCTCCTGGTTGTGCTCGGCGATCACGCCCGCGCCGCAGCAGTTCGCCCGGTCGAGCTCGACGAGCTCGATGTCGAGCAGCGGAGCGACCGCGGCCATCGAGCCGTGCAGTTCGGGGGTGAAGCCACGCGAGACACAGCCGGGCCAGTAGGCGACCTTCATCCTTCGTCTCCTGTCTCGCCCATCGCGGGCGCCGTCTCGTCGAGGTCGGGATTGGAGCCGCCGACCTCGCCGACGATGTACATGTTCAGTTCCAGCCGCTCGTCCTTGGATTCGATCTCGTGAAAGATCCGGCGCACCTGCTTCTGGTCGGGCAGCTTGTGGTGGATGAGCGCCTTGAGCGGCGAGACCTTGCCGGACTTGACCCCGCGGATCGCGGTCGGCAGCGCCTCGACGAGCTGTTTGACGGCCTTCGGATCGGTCTGTCCCTTGACGAGGCTGCCGTCGCCGAAGGAGCGCGGCAGCAGCTGGGCTTCGTGCAGCGTTCCGTACTTCTCGATCAGCCCGACGAAGGCCTTCTCGTGGCCGTAGCCGTTGTTGTTGTCCTTGATCTCGTAGTCCGATGTCGCCTGGCGGCGCATCCGCATGATCTGGTTCATCGGCGCGACGTCCTTGGGGCAGACCTCTACGCAGGCGAAGCAGTGGGTGCAGTCATAGAGGCCGTGGGGATCCTCGGCGAGGTCGACCAACCGGTCCTCGGTGGCGCCGTCGCGCGGGTCGCCGACGAACCGGTAGGCCTTTGCCAGTGCGGCCGGACCGATGAAGTCCGGGTCGACCTCGAGCGACAGGCAGGCTCCGACGCAGGCGCCGCACTGGATGCAGGCCATCGACTGGGTGATGTCGATCATCGACTCGGCCGGCACGATGTACTCGCGCTCGGGCGGATCGCCCTCGGGCAGCAGCCACGGGATCACCCGCTGGACCTTCTTCCAATGGACTGCGTCCATGTCCACGATCAGGTCCTTGATGACGGGCATGTTGCCCATCGGCTCGACGACGATCGAGCCGTTCTTGGCGTCCGCCGCCGCGTCCGAGATCCGCGTGTTGCAGGCGAGGCCGGTCTTGCCGTTGATCTTGACCGAGCAGGAGCCGCAGATCGCGGCGCGGCAGGAGCAGCGGATCCAAATCGAGGCGTCCTCGCGGTCCTTGGCTTGCAGGATCCCGTCGAGCACTGAGCGCTCGGGAGCGAGGTCGACGTCGAAGTCCTGCCAGCGCGCGGTGTCCCCGGTCTCGGGGTCGAAGCGGCGGATCTTCAGGGTGTAGGCGCTCATCTCGCTAGACCCCACCGGGGTAGTGCCTCGCGGCGTTCCATGTGATGCGTGGTCTCATCGGCTAGTAGGTCCTCTCCTGGGGCTCCCACTGGGTCATCGTGACATCCGAGTAGGAGATCGCCGGTCCGTCGCCGTTGCGCGTGAGGTTGATGTGCTTGATCCACTCTTCATCGTTGCGGTCGGGGTAGTCGGTGCGGTACTGCGCGCCGCGGCTCTCTTTGCGCTCGATCGCGCCCATCACGATGCACTCGGCGTTGTCGAGCATGAAGCCGAGCTCGAGCGCCCCGAGGACGTCCTGATTGAAGACCGTGCCCTTGTCGTCGGTCGCAACGGTCTTGGCCTCTTCCTTGAGCTCGCGCATCCTGCCGAGCGCAATCGTCAGGCCCTCTTCGTCGCGGAACACGGCCGCGTACTTGTCCATCACGGCGCCAAGGTCGGCCTTGATCTCCGAGACGCGCCGGCCCGTCCGGTCGCGGCCGGTGATCTCGGCGATCAGCGCCTGCTCGTCGGCGAGGTGGGCCGTCGAGGGCCTTGGCATCGACATCTGCTTGGCCTGGGTCGCGGCGTGTTCGCCGGAGCGGCGGCCGAAGATCAGCGTGTCGAGTAGCGAGTTCGCGCCGAGCCGGTTGCCGCCGTGGACCGAGACGCAGGCGACCTCGCCGGCGGCATAGAGGCTCTCAACCGGGGTCTGACCGTCGATGTCGGTGCGTACGCCACCCATCACGTAGTGGTTACCCGGCTTGATGTGGATCGGTTCCTTGGTGATGTCGACGTTGGCGAAGTCGCGGCCGACGAGCACGATCTCGCGCAGTGCCTCCTGGATCCGCTTGCGCGGGACGACCGTGATGTCAAGCGCGACCGTGCCGTCGGGAAAGCCGCGGCCCTCGTTTATCTCGGTCTGTTCGGCGCGCGAGACGACGTCACGCGAGGCGAGCTCCATCTTGTTCGGCGCGTAGCGCTCCATGAACCGCTCGCCCTGGGCGTTGTAGAGGTGGGCCCCCTCGCCGCGCGCGCCCTCGGTGATCAGCAGGCCGAGCCCGGCGAGCGTCGTCGGGTGGTACTGAATCATCTCCATGTCCATCAGCGGCGCGCCGACGCGGTAGGCCATCGCGATCCCGTCCCCGGTACAGATCAGCGCGTTGGTCGTGGGGGAGAAGACCTGCCCGTTGCCGCCGCTCGCGAGGATCACCTTCTTGGCGGTGAACAGTTCCATCGTCCCGTCGCGCATGTTGCGAGCCACGCACCCGGCAATCCGGCCGTCGTCGTCCTGCACGAGTGCGGTCGTGAAGTACTCCTCGAAGCGGTCGACGTCGTCTGAGTGCTTCATCATCTGCTCGTAGAGGACGTGCAGGATCGCCTGACCGGTGATGTCGGCGACGTAGTAGGTGCGGGCGGCCGAGGCGCCGCCGAAGGCGCGCGTCCCGAGCTTGCCCTCGGCATTGCGGTGGAAGGTCACGCCGAGGTGCTCGAGGCGCAGGATCTCCTCCGGCGCCTCGCGGCACATGATCTCGATCGCGTCCTGGTCGCCGAGGTAGTCGGAGCCCTTGACCGTGTCGAAGGCGTGCGACTCCCAGCTGTCCTCGGGGTTGAGCGCGGCGTTGATCCCGCCCTGGGCGGCGTTGGAGTGGGAGCGGACGGGGTGAACTTTGGAGAGGATCCCGACCGAGACGCCTTGCTCGGCGGCTGCGAGGGCGGCGCGCTGGCCGGCTAGGCCGGCGCCGATGACGAGGACGTCGTGCTGGGGCATGCTGTGCTGCGGTCTCCGTGGGTGGTGGGCCTGAAGGGGCGCGCGGAGTGTATTTCAGCGAACCGCTGGGCGAAGTGCGCGGCGCAGCCGGTCTGTTGTGACGATCCCGCGGAGGATGCCGTGCGCATCGACAGCGAGCACCGCGCCGAGCCGCGCGAGCCCGTCGCGATGGTGATCTATGAACGCCTCGATCGGCTCGTCGAGTCGTGCCTGGAGCCCGCCGAGTTCATCCCGCGCGATGACCTCGGCGGCGGTCGCGGTGGCGTGCCGCTCCTCCGGGATCGCTTCGATCGCCTCGCGTGTGATCAGCCCGAGCGGACGTCCTTCCTCGTCGACGACTGGGAACCAGTCCTCGCGGTAGCGCAGGAAGAACTCGTCGAGCGTGCGGTCGAGGGTCAGCCCGAGCGGCACGGCAACCGGCTGGGAATCCATCACGTCGGCGACCGTCAGGCCGTCGAGCTGGGAGGCGATCTCGGTCTGAAGGACGCTGCCGCGGGCCGCTTGGCCCAGAAAGAGGCCGATCACTCCGAGCCAGAGGCCGCCGAAGAAGTCGCCGATCATCGCCACGTAGAGTCCGAGGGCGATCAGAACGTAGGAGAACCCGCGGCCGATCGTTGCCGCGAAGCGGGTGGCTCGGGTGCGGTCGCCGGTGATCTTCCAGGCGATCGCCCGGACGATCCGCCCGCCGTCGAGTGGGTAGCCGGGGATTAGGTTGAAGGCGAGCAGGAGCGCGTTGATCGAAGCCAGGTAGGCGAGCACCGCGACGACCGGCGCGGGGGCCCCTTGAGGTGCGAACGGGTTCGCCGCCAGGAACGCGTCGAAGCCGACGAGGCCGACCCCGGCGCCCGCGCAGATGACGACGATCATCAGAGATACGAGCGGCCCGGCGATCGCGACGCGGAACTCCACGCCCGCCGAATCGGTGTCGCGACGCATCTTCGCCACGCCGCCGAACAGGAACAGGTCGATTCCGACGATCCCGATCCCGTTACGGATTGCAATCAGCGCATGGCCGAGCTCGTGCAGCACGACCGACGCGAAGAAGAGCAGCGCGCTCGCGGTCGCGAGCCCGAACGAGAGCCACTCGTCGCCCGGGTAGATCTCTCCGTAGCCGATCGCCAGCGACCAGATGATCAGGAACAGGACGATGAACCAGCTCAGGTCGACGCCGATGCGGATGCCGAACAGTTCAACGAGCTTGATCGATCTGCCGCCGAACATCGGACTGATCGTCGCACAGCGGCACTCGCGCCCGGTCCGGGCAGACCGCGAGGACCGCGCCGGTGTGGACATAATGCGCCCGCCCTCAAGACTTTGCCGAAAGGAACCCCTTGCGACACGAAGTGACTTTCATCCCCGGTGACGGCACCGGGCCCGAGCTCGCCGAGGCAACGCGGCGCGTGCTCGAGGCCACCGGAGTCGAGTTCGAATGGGACGAGCATCCCGCGGGGGAGGACGTCTACGAAGCGGAGGGGAACCCGTTCCCCGACCGCACGCTCGACTCGATCAAGCGGACCAAGGTCGGCATCAAGGGGCCGACGACCACACCGGTCGGCTCGGGCTTCCGCTCGATCAACGTCCAGCTGCGCAAGGAACTCGACCTCTACGCCTGCATCCGTCCCTGCAAGGCCTACAAGGGCGTCCGCACGCGCTTTCCGGAGACCGACATCGTGATCGTGCGCGAGAACACCGAGGACCTCTACGCGGGCATCGAGTTCGAGCGCGGCTCAGATGACAACGCGAAGCTGCGCGAGGCGCTCGCCGGGCTCGGGCACACGATTCGCGAGGATGCCGGGATCTCGATCAAGCCGATCTCGGAGTTCGGCTCCGACCGGATCGTCGAAGCGGCGTTCCGCTACGCCGAGGAGAACGGTCGCAAGAAGGTGACCGCCGCCCACAAGGCCAACATCATGAAGTTCTCCGACGGACTGTTCCTCGAGACCGCGCGCAAGGTGGCCGAGCGCCATCCGGAGATCGAGTTCGAGGACCGGATCATCGACAATCTCTGCAACCAGCTCGTCTCGCGCCCCGAGGAGTACGACGTGATCGTGCTGCCGAACCTCTACGGCGACATCGTCTCCGACCTCGGCGCCGGGCTGATCGGCGGGCTCGGGTTGGCCTCGGGCGCCAACATTGGCACCGAGGCCGCGATGTTCGAGGCGACGCACGGCTCGGCCCCCAAGTACAAGGGACTGAACAAGGTCAACCCGACCGCGCTGATGCTCTCCGGCGTGCTGATGCTGCGCCACCTCGGCGAGGCCGATGCGGCCGACAAGATGGAGGCCGCGATCGCGGCCGTGATCGAGAAGGGCGAGAAGGTCACCTACGACCTCAAGCCGACCCGCGACGACCCGACCGCCGTCGGTACCTCCCAGTACGCCGACGCGGTGATCGAGGAGATGAACGCCTGATGCCTGATTCACCCGCCAAGGTAGTAGTCACCGGCGCAGCCGGCCAGATCGGCTACGCCCTGCTGTTCCGGGTCGCGAGCGGCCAGCTGCTCGGGCCCGACCGACCGGTCGAGCTGCGCCTGCTGGAGATCCCCGCGGCGCTCAAGGCCGCCGAGGGCACGGCGATGGAGCTCGACGACTGCGCCTTCCCGCTGCTCTCCGGAGTCGAGATCTTCGACGACCCGGTGAAGGCTTTCGATGGCGCAAACATTGGCCTGCTCGTAGGCGCCCGGCCACGCGGACCCGGCATGGAGCGCGCCGATCTACTCGAGGCAAACGGTGGCATCTTCAAGCCGCAGGGCCGAGCGATCAACGACGGAGCCGCCGATGACATCAAGGTGCTGGTCGTCGGCAACCCGGCCAACACCAACTGCCTGATCGCGATGTCCAACGCGCCCGATGTGCCGCGCGAGCGGTTCACGGCGATGATGCGCCTCGACCATAACCGCGCGAAGGCGCAGCTCGCGGCAAAGCTGGGGGTCGGCGTGGATGCGGTCACGAACATGACGGTCTGGGGCAACCACTCGACCACCCAGTACCCGGATCTCGTCCACGCGAAGGTCGATGGACAGATCGCCGCCGACGCGGTCGGCGACCAGGGCTGGATCGAGAACGACTTCATCCCGCGGGTCGCCAAGCGCGGCGCCGAGATCATCGATGCGCGCGGTGCCTCGAGCGCGGCATCGGCCGCCAACGCAGCCGTCGACCACGTCCACGATTGGGTGCTCGGCACTCCGGCGGGCGACTGGGTCTCGATGGGTGTGCCCTCGACCGGCGCCTACGGCGTTCCTGAAGGAATCGTCGCGGGCTTCCCGTGCGAGTGCACGGGCGGGCAGTGGTCGGTCGTCGAGGGGCTCGAGATCGACGAGTTCTCGCGCGCCCGGATCGACGCGAGCGCGGCCGAGCTCTCCGAGGAGCGCGACGCCGTCGAGGCCCTAGGACTGCTCTAGCACCAGTTCGCCGGCGTCGGGCTCGGGCGGCGCCGGTGAGTCGCGCCGGTCGGTCGGGAACCAGCCCGAACCGTCCTTGCGCACCTTGCCCTCCTCGATCAGCTTGGGGAGCACTCTGTAGAGGTAGGGTGCGGCGATGCCCATCTGCTTCGCCATCGCCGGGATGGTCACGCCGGGTTGTGCACGCACCAGGGCAAGCGCCTCGGCCGAGCGCGCCGCGGGACGTCCTCGCCGCCTGCTGCCGGAGCTGGGCTTGCTGGTGCGCGCCGCGCGCCGCGGGCCCGACGCGCCAGTTACACCCG
>JACCVG010000049.1 GCA_013698335.1 Thermoleophilaceae bacterium | reverse complement strand
CCCCCGTTGCGTCCTAGCCGCCTAGACGTACGCCCGCAGCATCAAACTCCGCCCGAAGAGCTTCTATCCGAGCGCGGCGAAGATGGCCTGTAGGCGCCGGCTGAATACTGGGCCAACTTCGCCGGGTGAAAACTGTGCCACCTGACCAGAGCATCCGGCCGGACCCAGACCCTGGCTCGATCAACGATCGAGTCGGGAGGAAGGCAAGTGCTGCACGTGGAGCAATGGGCCGAGATCAGACGGATGAGCCGTGTCGAGGGACTCAGCCAGCGTGCCATCCAGCGCCGCACCGGGATCCACCGCTTGACGATCAAGCGAGCGCTCGAGACCGATCAGCCGCCGAGCTATGGACCGCGGCGAAAGCGCCCATCAAAGCTCGACCCCTACCGCGCTGAGATCGAGCGGCTGCTGGGTCAGGACGACGAGCTCTCCGGAGTGCGGATCCGCGAGGAGATCGAGGCGCTCGGCTATCAAGGCGGCAAGTCGATCCTCGACGAGCTGCTGGCAGAACTGCGCCCGCGCTATCGGACCCCGCGAACCTTCCAGAGCACCGTCTACCGCCCGGGGGAGCTCTGCCAGTTCGACCTCTGCGAGCCGCGCTCAGAGATCCCTGTCGGCTACGGCCAGCTGCGCAAGGGCTACCTGCTGACCGCCGAGCTGCCCTTCTCCCGCGCGTTTGCCGCGACCTTGATCTTCTCCAAGCGCTTCGAGGACATCGCCTACGGAATGAACCGCTGCCTCGTCCATCTGGGCGCCTTGCCCCAGAAGCTCGTCTGGGACCGCGAGGGAGCGATCCACGCGGGCCGAGCTCGACCGACCGAGGAGTTCGCGGCGTTCTGCGGCCGCCTGGCGGTCGGCTGGATCATTCTCGACCCCGGCGACTGCCAGGCCAAGGGTGCGCTCGAGCGAACCCATCGCTTTCTCCACGGCAACTTCGAGGCCGGCCGGCGCTTTGCCAATCCGCTCGACTTCCAGGACCAGCTCGACCGCTGGGCCCAGAAGATCAACGCGAGGGTCCACCGCAGCACGCGAGCGGTCGTTTCAGAGCGTCTCGCCGAGGAGCACGAGCGGATGCGAGCACTGCCGGCCGAGTTGCCGCGCTCAGACCGGCGCTTCGTGATCCGCGTTCCCGCCCAGCCCTATCTGCGCTTTGATCGAAACGACTATTCACTGGATCCGCACCTGGTCGGCCGCCGCGTCGAGGTCTCGGCGGGCCAGTCAGAGATCTCAGCGATCGCACTCGACTCCGGCGAGCTCGCCGCCCGCCACCGCCGCGTCTTCGCCGGTGGCCTTACCTTCACCGACCCAGCGCACCAGCGAGCCCTTGAGGAGCTGCGCGCTGAGCGCAAGGGTCATCACCGGGAGCCAGAGGTCGAGATCCGTCCGCTGGCACGCTACGACGCGCTGATCCCGGCATGAGCAGCAAGACCTCAGAACTCGAGCACCTCTTCCGCTCGCTGAAGGCTCCGGCAGCGGCGAGGGCAACGCCTTCGCTCGCAAAGCGGGCAAGGGACGAGGACTGGAGTCACGAGCGCTTCCTCGAGGCCGTGCTCTCGACCGAGGTCGGATCACGCCAGAGCTCCGGCGGGGAACTGCGGATCAAGGCCGCGAAGTTCCCGGCGCGAAAGACCCTCGAGGAGTTCGACTTCACCTTCCAGCGCTCGGTCAAGAAGACCGTGATCGAGCACCTCGGCCAGCTCGACTTCCTCCACGGGCGCGAGAACGTGATCATACTCGGCCCTCCCGGGACCGGCAAGACCCACCTGGCGATCGCACTCGGGATCCGTGCCGCTCTCGCCGGCCAGCGGGTCGCCTTTGCGACCGCGACCGAATGGGTCGCCCGCCTTGGCGAGGCAAAGCGCCGGGGAACGCTTGAGGAGGAGCTCGTCCGGCTCGGGCGCCTGCCGCTCCTGATCGTCGATGAGGTCGGCTACATCCCGTTTGACCCCGAGGCCGCCAACCTGATGTTCAGCCTCGTCTCCTCGCGCTACGAGCGCGCCTCGATGATCGTCACCTCCAACAAGCCCTTCTCAGCCTGGGGCGAGATCTTCGGCGACGAGGTGACCGCAGCAGCGATGATCGATCGGCTCGTCCACCACTCGGAGATCCTCGGCCTCAAGGGCGATTCCTTCCGCCTCCAGGGCAAGGACCTCGGAGCGCCGGCCACACGGGACTGAGCTCCGCTCCCGCCTGCTGCGCTTCGCCCTACGGGCTCCGCTGCGCAGGCGGGACCTGCGCGTTTGCGGGTGGTCCACTTTTCAACCGGCGGAGTCCCGGGGGGTCAGTTTTGGACCGGCGCAGATGCTTCTAGGTGGCACACTTTTCAACCGGCAGGATTGGCACACTTTTCAACCGGCCTTGACAGCGTCGACATCGACTGACCAGCGATCGCGCGCGTCCGAATCCAGGTCGCGCTCCTCGATGAGAACCGTCGTCCGCATGCACCGTCCAACCTACGCCGCGAATCGGATGGGATCACGCAGGGTCGGTGACGATTTACGCACCGTGCGGCCTCTTGCGACGAACGTCTCGGTGAATCTCCGGAGATCGCAACTCGACTTTGCCACATATGGCGTGGTCAATGGCCGGAGCGATCTGCGCGCCCGCGAATCAGCCCGTCTCCGGCACCGTGGCCGACACGATCCATGTGGACGCCGGGGCCACCACCCCGTCCGGCCCGTCGTAGCGGGCGAACGCCTCGCCGAGCGCGGCCTCGATCTCCGACCGCACCTGTTCGGCGTCGTCACCAGCCAGCCTGACGACCTCGGCGGCGGGGCCGAGCGCGAGCATCACCGCCACCGCCTCGTCCACATCGGCGCCGAACCTGTAGGGCAGGTCCAGCCGCCTGAGCTCGACCTCGTGGAAACCGGCCGCCACCAGGATGCCGCTCGTGGTGTCGGCGTTGGCCATCGAGAACGGGCCGGGACCGCAGGTCGGCTCGTCGGACTCGTCCGGTTCCTCCACGTAGCGCTCCACGATCTGCTCGGCCAGGTACATGATCTCCTGGTCGACCTTCTGGCGCCAGACCACCATGACCAGCCTGCCGCCGGGCTCGACCGCTTCGCGGACATTGCGGAGCGCGGCCACCG
>JACCVG010000044.1 GCA_013698335.1 Thermoleophilaceae bacterium | reverse complement strand
ACCTGGGGACGCTCGAGGTCGGCCGGCGCGAGCCCGCGGTGGCCGCCGAGGAGGTGGACGCCGAGGTCGATCGGCTGCGGGAGTCGATGGCCTCGCTCGAGACCGTGGATCGTGTCGCCGCGCAGGGTGACTTCGCGGTGCTCGACTTCGAGGGGCGGATCGAGGGGGAGCCGTTCGAGGGCGGCGAGGCGCGGGGCTTCCTGCTCGAGCTCGGATCGGGCCGGCTCGTCGAGGGCTTCGAGCAGCAGCTCGTCGGCGCCCGCGCGGGCGACGAGCGCGAGGTGTGGGTCACGTTCCCAGAGGACTACCGCGCCGAGGCGCTGGCCGGCAAGCAGGCCGCGTTCCAGGTGTCGGTGAAGGAGGTCAAGGCGAAGCGGCTGCCCGACGCCGGCGACGACCTGGCGGCCGAGGCGGGCGGCTTCGACACGCTCGACGAGCTGCGCGCGGAGATCGAGTCGAGCCTCATTGAGCGGGACGAGCAAGCGATCGAGCACGAGTTTCGCGAGGCGGTCGTGGACGGCGCGGTGGCGCGGGCCGAGGTCGACATCCCGGACGAGCTGGTCCACGCCAAGGCGCACGACATGTGGTCGGAGACGGCCCGGCGCCTTCGCTCCCAGGGAATCGATCCGGCGCAGTACCTCCAGATGATCGGGAAGACCGAGGAGGAGCTCGTGCACGAGGCCGAAGACGACGCGCGCACCGCGCTCGGTCGCGAGAGCGTGCTCGCCGCCGTCGTCGAGGCCGAGGGGATCGAGACGTCCGACGAGGAGATCGTCGATGCGCTGAGGGCGGCGGCCGCCGCGCAGGGCGGGGAGAGCGCGCCGAGCGAGAAGCAGCTGCGGAAGTCGCTGGAGCGCGCTCGCAGGGAGGGCCGCGACGAGATGCTGCGCGAGGACATCGCGATGCGCAAGGCTGTGGACTCCCTGGTCGAGCGCGCCACGCCGATACCCGCCGAGCGCGCGCAGGCGCGCGACAAGCTCTGGACGCCGGAGTCCGAGGCGCCCGAGGGCGAGAAGCAGATCTGGACGCCGGGAGCCTAGGCCGTGCGGGGGGTGAGCCCCGTCTTCGACCCCGTGACGAACACCTGTTTGTTGAACACCCCCGGGAGGCCGCCGGCGAAGCCGCCGGGCGTGTAGTACCAGCGGTCGAACACCTCTCGGCGGAAGACGTTGAACAGGGTCGGGTAGTAGAGCGGCAGGACCGGCAGGTCCCGTGCGGCCAACTCCTGCAGGCGAGCCGTCAAGCGTCTGCGCGCAGCCTCGTTCTGGGTCACGAGCTGGCGCTCGGCGAGGCGGTCGAAGACATGGTTGACGTAGCCCTGGGCCCCCTGGAGGCGGCCCTCGACCTTCGACGAGTAGAAGGTTCGCAATATGTCGGGGTCGGCATTGGGAGAGGTGCCGCCCGGGCCCGGATAGAGGCTGAGCACGATCTCGTCCGTGCCTTCTTGGAGGCGGCCGAACAGCGTGGGAAGGTCCACTGCTTGAGGACTCAGGTCGACCCCCACCGCCTGGAGCGACTCGACCAGGAGATCGAGAACCGGCGGCACGGGAGAGTTGCCGGTCAGGAGGCTGAAGCTCAGCGGCTCGCCCTCGGGACCCTGGCGGACGGCGCTCGCCTCCGGCCGCCGGTAGCCGGCCTCGTCGAGCAGATCGCTGGCCGCCGCCGGATCGAAGGAGTACTGCTCGACCGGCACCTGGAAGGGGCTCTCGCCGGGCAGGAACCCGGGGTTGCCGGGCTCTCCGTTCCCTCCCAGCAGCCGCTCGACGATCGCGCTGCGGTCGATCGCCAGCGCGCAGGCGCGCCGAAAGCGCACGTCGGCGAGCGCCCCACCACGCTGGAGGTTCCAGATCAGCGGGAACGTGAAGCTGCCGGCGTCTTGCACGACGCCGAAGGCCGAGTCGGCGCGAAAGGACGCCAGCGTGTCCTCTCCCACGCCCTCCGGCGGGGTGTCCGCCGCGTCGATCTCTCCCGCCTGCAGCGCGGTCAGCTCGTTGTCCACCGGGCGTAGCTCGATCCGCTTCACGAACGGGGTGCCGAGGAAATAGCTCTCGTTAGCCGTATAGAGGGACGCGCCTTCGCCCGCCGAGAACGACTCCAGGCGGTAGGGACCTGAACCGACCAATACCCCCGGGTCCTGCGCGCTGGGGGCGTCGTCGATCGACGACCAGATATGCCTGGGGATGATCGGCACGGCGCCGGCGACCGAGTCGAGGAACGTCACCGCCGGTCGCTCGAGCTCGACCTCGACCTTGTGGGGACCGCGCGCCCGCGCCGTCCCCACCCCGAAGGGCTGGGCGACGATCAGCGGGCCCAGCGGCTGGCGAGCGAAGTACTCGAACGTGAACGCCACGTCCTCGGCGGTCAGCGGTCGGCCATCATGCCACTGGATGCCGGGGCGCAACTCGAAGCTGTAGGTGAGCCCGTCGCGCGAGCGGCGGAACCGGCTGGCCAGCCACGGCAACATCCGGCCGGTGGAGTCCTTCCACAGCAGCGTGTCGTAGATGTAGCTCATCTGCACGTAGCCGGGACCCGCGATGTAGGAGAAGGGCGAGGGGAAGCCGAACGAGCCCCCGGCGAGCCGCAGCGTCGGGCGGCCGGAGGACGACGAGGTCGAGCTTCCGCACGCTCCGAGGTACAGGGCCAGCGCCGTCCCTGCCGAGGCGCGCACGAAGGCGCGCCGGTTCATGCGGGTGGCAGTCAGTTCGTCCCGCCCCCGCTCGCCCGCTCCGACGCGCCGCGCTCGTCGCCGACTGCGAAGGCACGCGCCGCCTCCATCAGCCGCCGGGCGGCGAGGCTCCGCGGACGCCCAGACACCGCCGCCGAGCTCCCTTCCTCGGCCACCCTCCCGGCGTCCAGCACGACGATGCGATCGGTCACCTTGCGCACCAGCGCCAAGTCGTGCGAGACGAGCACCAGCCCGAGCCCCATCTCCACCTGCAGCTCGCGTAGCACCACGAGCAGCCGGGCCTGCTCCGAGGCGTCGAGCATGCTGGTCGGCTCGTCCGCCACGAGCAGCTTCGGCCGGGCCGCGATAGCCCGCGCCAGCGCGATGCGCTGGAGCTGCCCGCCCGAGAGCTCGTGCACGCGGGCTTCCAGGAACGTCCCGTAGCCGGGGAGCCCCACCGACTCGAGCCGCGCCCGGACGGCGCTCCGACGCTGCTGGTCGCCGGCGCCCGCGATGTCGAGCGGTTCCCGCACCAGCTCGGCCACCGTCAGGCGCGGCGACAGCGCGTCCCAGGGATCCTGCCTGACGAGCTGGACCCGGCGGCTCAAGGCGCGGGCGTCACGGCGCCAGGATCGAGCCAGCCGCTCCCCCTCCAGGATCACCTCGCCGCGGTCCGGCGACAGGTCGCCGGCGATGACGCGCGCGAGAGTCGTCTTGCCGCTGCCCGACGGGCCCACGACGCCCACCGATTCCCCCTCGCGGACCGTCAGGGAGACTGCCTGAAGCGCATCCAAGCGGCGGCTTCCGCTGTGAAACGCCTTGTGGACGAGGGTGGCTGAGAGGAGCACCTTCAGGCCGCCGAAGTGGCAAGCGACCAGGCGTCCGCCTGAACGCTCGAGCGGCGGGTGGCGGTCGCGGCAGATCGTCTCCGACTGGGTGCAGCGGGGATGGAAGGGACAGCCCGAGGGGACAGCACGGGGGTCGGGCGGCTCTCCTCGAATCGGGCGAAGGTCCTTGGTGGTGCTGGTCACCGGGTAGGAGTTGACCAGCGCCCAGGTATAGGGATGAGCCGGCCGTCCGATCACGTGCTCGGTCGGTCCCGCCTCCGCGACCTCCCCGGCGTACAGCACGATCGTGCGCTCGCACAGGCGCGCCACGGCGGGAAGATCGTGAGAGATAGCGATCAGCGAGAACCCGCGCGCGCGGCGCAGCTCGTGGACGCGGTCGAGCAACTCGCGTCCGGTGGCCGGGTCGAGCCCCGCCGCCGGTTCGTCCAGGATCACAACCGCGGGGTCGAGGGCAAGCGCCATCGCGAGCGTCGCCTTTCGCCGTTCTCCGCCCGCGAGCTGGTGTGGGAAGCGCCGGAGCAGCGCCGGGTCGAGCAGCGACTCGCGCGCCAGGTCATCGGCTCTACGTCGGGCGCGCGAGCTGCTCAGGCCGCCGTGCTCGCGGAGCGGCTCCGCCACCTGGTCGATGACCGGGACGACCGGATTGAACGGGGCGCCCTGGAGGGCGATGGCCACGAGCCTCCAACGCACCGAGCGCAGCGTCGCGGCGCTGGCGCCGATCAGCTCCTCACCGTTCAGGCGCACGCTGCCGGCCGCCTCCGGTGGCTGGATCAGCCCAACGATGCAGTGGGCGAGGGTCGACTTGCCGGCGCCGCTCTCGCCGACGACTGCCAGCGACTCCTCCCGGTCGAGCGCGAATCCCACTCCCCGCAGAGCGTCCACGTCGCCGCCGAAGCGGACGCTCAGGTCGGACACCTCGAGCAGCGGAGCCGTCACGACCGCCTCAGTCTGGGATTACTGCCGGGCTCGAGCGCGAGCGCGAGGAACGCCAGCCCAACGACGGCCAAGGTGATCGCGAGCCCCGCCGGGAGCACCCACCACGTCCACTCGGAGGTGAAGTAGACGCCGGGGTGGCTGAGCGCGCGATTCAGGACCGATCCCCAGCTCACCTCGGTCGGGTCGCTGAGGCCCAGAAACGCGAGTCCGGCTTGGAGCGCGACGGCGGTGCCCGCCCAGTAGACGAAGTTGGCGGCGATCAGCGGCCCGAGGGCTGGAACGAGGTGGCGACCGACCAGATAGAGCCGGCCCGCCCCGAACCCACGCGCCGCGTCGACGTACCCGCGCCTGGCCACGCCGAGGGCCTGACTGCGAACGATCCGCGCGATCGCCGGCCAGCCCGCAAGCCCGATGATGACCGCGATCGCGATCGGACCGCTCGGACCGAGCAGCGCGGCCACCAGAATGAGCAGCGGCAACGCCGGCACGGCCAGGAAGACGTCGACGACGCGCATGGCCACCGCATCGACCCAACCGCGGGCAAGCCCGGCGCCGACGCCGACGAAAACTCCGATGGCCACGGCGAGCCCGGCCGCGAGCACCGCCACGAGCGCCGACGAGCGCGCTCCCCAGATCAGCTGGGAGAGGATGTCCTGCCCGGCGTCGTTGGTGCCCAGCAGGTGCGCGCCGGACGGCGGCACGAGCGAGGGCCCGGACACTGCCCGGGGGTCGTACGGCGATAGCACCGGGGCCAGCATGGCGATCAGGGCGAGCGTCCCCACGAGCGTCGCCCCGCTCCAAAACAACGGAGAGCGCGCTCTGCTCACGGCGACGTCCTCGGGTCGAGCCGGCGGTACGCGAGCTCAACGACGAAGTTCGCGGTCACGACCGCGACCGACAACAGCAGGAAGCAACCCTGCATCACGGGGTAATCGCGGTCGGCCACCGACTCGAACATCAGGCGGCCGACGCCCGGATAGGCGAAGGCCGTCTCCACGAAGATCGCCGCCGTCACGGCGACGCCGACCTGCAGGCCAGCCACCGTCAGCGAGGGCAGCAGCGCGTTGCGGGCGGCGTAGCGGTACTTGAGCGCACGGTCGCCGAGGCCTTTTGCGCGACCGAGCACCAGGTAGTCGGATTCGAGCTCCCCGACCATGCTTGCCCGCATCACCAGGTACTGGAACGCCGCGAACTGCAGCGCGAGCACGGTGGCGGGCAGCGCCAGGTGGTAGGCGACGTCGGCGATCTCGGCCAGCACGCCGGACGACTCGGAGAAAGGCGTCCGCGCGCCGGACAGTGGGAACACCCCCAGCTTGACGGCGAAGACGAACACCGCGATCGAAGCCAGGAAGAACACCGGGAAGTTGTCGATCGCGAGGAACAGGGCCAGCAGCCCCTTGTCCGCCCGGCGGCCGCGGCGCCAACCCGAGTGCACTCCCGCCACCATCCCGACGCCGGTGGCCAGCGCCAGCGCGGTGCCGACTAGCAGCAGCGTCCAGGGCAGCCGATCTCCCAGAACCTCGGTCACCGGCGCGTTGAAGCGGATCGAGGTGCCGAGATCACCCTGCACCAGATCTTCGAGGTAGGTCGTGTACTGATCGCCGAGCTGGCGGTCGAGCCCGTAGTAGTTCTCTACAGCGATCCTGCTCGACTCGTCTCCGACATAGGTTTCCGATCGTGGATCGTCGAGAGCCGAGATCGGGGCACCCGGCAGCGCGCGCGGAAGGAAGAAGTTGAGCGTGATCAGGAAGAAGACGACGACCACGTAGGACGCCACTGTCCATCGGGCGCCGCTCCGTCCCGGTACCGCTCGCTTTGCTTGCGGGCTGCCGCGGTCGTCCGGGTCCGCGCCGGCTACCGCCGGAGCGGCCTGCCTCACGGCGGCGTTTGCGGCGTCAGCGCGTACGCTCGCTCCCTTGCTGGCGTAGACCTACTCCGGTCCGGCGTGGCAGTCGCTCGCCAGCCCCAGTTCGTCGGCCTGCTGGTTCACCGAGCTGAAGTTGCTCGGATCGGTGATCAGGGAGGGGTCCTTCTTGATCTGCTCCAGGAGCGACTGAGAGTCGTCGAGCCACTGCGCGTAGGAGTCCGATAGGTCCTCCGGCGGCTCCAGCGCGCGAAGCTCTTCGATCTGGGCGCCGTACTCCGGGATGATCGTCTCGTTCGCGAGCTTGCCGAAGTCCTTCTCGCTCGGCAGCTGGCCGCCCGCCAGCAGCTCGCCGGCGGCCGCCTCGATCGGGGCGGTGTGCTCGGCGCAGATCGCGTTCCCCTGCTCGACCAGCTCGTCTTCGCTGAGAGCGTCGTCGTCGCCTCCGCAGCCCGTGACGATGAGAGCGCCGACCGACAGCGCCGCCAGGACCTGCACCGTGCGTCTTTTCCCTCGCATCGCCCCTCCGATCGCCGACGTCGATCGCGCGGAGCATAGCCGCGACGTCGCAGCAGGCATGCCCCCGGCCCGCCGAGGCGCGCGGGCGGTTGCGGCAACGGTTCGGCGGGGACGTTGCAGCCAAGGGGGCCCCGCTAGACTGGCCCGCGATCCGGCCCGAGGGCCTCGGACGCACGGTTCGCGCCGCCGCCGGGGTGAAGGAATCGGCGCGAGGAAGCGAAACAAAGCGAGAGCCATGAGCCCACTTGTCCCGATGGTCATCGAGCAGACGTCGC
>JACCVG010000011.1 GCA_013698335.1 Thermoleophilaceae bacterium | reverse complement strand
GTACTGAGCGGGGCGGCCGGGCCCGAGCGGATCGTCGTGCTCGCCAACGCCGGAGCCGCGATCTACCTCGGCGGTGGGGCCGACTCAATCTCTTCCGGAGTGATGAAGGCCGCCGAGACGATCGATTCCGGCGCCGCGGCGGACTTGCTCGAGCGCTACGTGGCCAGCTCGGCGGAGCTCGCGCCGCGATGAGCGAGCGGTTGGCACCACTGCTCGAGGCGACCCGCCGGCGGCTCGACCGCGTCAGCACCGAGCGCCCGCTCGCCAAGCTCGAGGCCGCACTCGGCGAAGCCCCCGCCGCCCGCCCCTTCAGTGAGGCGATCAGCCGCCACGGCGCCTCGGTGATCGCCGAGCACAAGCGTCGCTCTCCGTCTGCGGGAACGATCCGGGAGGGCTCGACCGTCGAGGAGATCGTCGGGTTCTACGAGCGCGGAGGCGCAGCAGCGGTCTCGGTACTAACCGAAGAGGAGCACTTCGGCGGTTCGCTCGACGACCTGATCGCGGCGCGCGCGGCCTGTGACCTGCCGATTCTTCGCAAGGACTTCACGATCGACCGCTACCAGCTCTACGAGGCGCGCTTGGCGGGTGCCGACGCGATATTGCTCGTCGTCGGGACGGTCGAGCTCGAGCTGCTTGCCGACCTCCACGCCGAAGCGCGCGCACTGGATCTCGATGTGATCGTCGAGGTCCACTCCGAGCACGATCTCGAGTCGGCGCTGGCGATCGACGCCGACGTGATCGGGATCAACAACCGCAACCTCGAGGACTTCACCGTCGATCTGGCGGTGACCTTCGCGCTGCTGCCGGAAATCCCCGCGGGCAAGACCGTCGTCTCCGAATCGGGGATCCGCTCACGCGAGGACGTCGACGAGCTCGAGCGGATCGGCGTCGACGCCGTTCTCGTCGGCGAGGCCCTGATGCGCTCGCCCGATCCCGAGCGCGCTCTCCGGGCGTTGACCGGGACCGCCTAACACGGCCTCAACGCTCGGTTAACGCCGGCCTGGGCGTTTCTTTAGCCTGCTGACCTACAACCAATTCTGCGATAGGAATCTCCACCGCCCGATGAACTCCCGTTTCTCACACCTCCTCTCCGGTCTCGCCGGCGGCGCCCTGGCGCTGGTCCTCGCCGTGGTGCTCGCGGGCGCGGGCGTGATCGACATCGGCGGATCGGGCGGCGCGACAGACGCCCAGGATCCTGTGACGCGTGCGCCGTCGAACAAGTCCGGCGGCAGGACGGTCGCCGAGATCTACAACGAGGTCGCACCGGGAGTCGTCTACGTTGAGGCCCGTGGCGTCGCGGCAGCTTCTCCGTTCGGGCTGCCGGGCGAGGAGGGCGGGGCCGCCTCCGGCTCTGGGTTCGTGCTCGACGACGAGGGAAGGGTCCTCACTAACGCGCACGTCGTCGACGGCGCCGACGGCGTCACGGTCAGGTTCGAGGAGCGGGAGATCGTCGACGCCAAGATCATCGGCGTCGATCTCTCCAGCGACCTCGCCGTGCTCCAGGTCGATCCCGAAGACGTCAACGACCTGCAGCCGCTCGACCTCGGCGACTCGGAATCGCTCGAGGTCGGCGACCCCGCGATCGCGGTCGGCAACCCGTTCGGTTTCGACCGCACGGTCACGACGGGCATCATCTCGGCGGTCCAGCGACAGATCCGTGCCCCGAACGGCTTCTCGATCGACAACGTGATCCAGACCGACGCCGCGATCAATCCCGGCAACTCAGGCGGCCCGCTGCTCGACGGTGAGGGGCGCGTGATCGGCATCAACAGCCAGATCGCGACTGGCGGGTCTAACGGCTCGGTCGGAATCGGCTTCGCGGTGCCGATCAACACCGCCAAGATCGTCGTTCCCGAGCTCGAGAACGACGGTGAGTTCGAGCGCTCTTTCCTCGGCGTCACGACCGCGCCGGTGACGCCCCAGATCGCTGACGACCTCAACCTCCCGCGTGACTCCGGCGCGCTCGTCCAGGACGTCGTCGAGGATGGTCCCGCCGATGAGGCCGGGATTCGCGCCGGGCGGACCGAGACTACGACCGGGCTCGTAGCGGGCGGCGACCTGATCGTCGGGATCGACGGCCAGGACGTGGTCACCCCCGACGACGTCGCAGCGGCGATCGCAGACCTACCGCCGGGCGAGACCGTGGAGATCGAGTTCTACCGCGGTGGTGAGCTGCAGAGCGCCGAGATCGAGCTCGGCAAGCGGCCGCGAACGGCCGCGAGCGCGCTCGAGCCGCCGCGTGATGGCGGCGAGCAGCCACCGCCAGGGATCTTGCCGTTCCCCTAAGGGGTCTCGTGCCGCATCGGCGGCCTGGCAAGATCGGGACGTGACGCGAATCAAGATCTGTGGGATAACGCGGCCCGAGGACGCCCGTCTGGCGGTCGACCGGGGCGCTTGGGCGATCGGCCTGATTCTGGCCGAGGAGAGTCCGCGCCGCTGCGACCTCGCAGCGGCCGAGCAGATCTCGGCCGAGCTCCGTCGCGAGGTCGAGATCGTCGGTGTGTTCGTCAATGCGACCCTGGAAGAGTTGACCTACGCCGCCGATCGCGCGGCGCTCTCGATCCTCCAGCTGCACGGCGACGAGGGGCCGCTCTACTGCGTCGAGGCGGCGCGCAGGACCGGCTGTCGGGTGATGAAGGTCGCGCGCGTCCGCGACCTGTCCTCGATCCGAGGGCTGACCGCCTATCCGGTCGACTTCCACATGCTCGACGCCTACAACCCGGACCGCCGCGGCGGGACCGGCGAGTCGTTCGCCTGGGATCTCGTTCCGCACGGGCGCAATACGCCGCTCGTGCTCTCCGGCGGGCTCGACGCCGACAACGTCGGCGAGGCGATCCGGATCGTGCGGCCCTACGCCGTCGACGTCGCGAGCGGCACCGAGGCCTCGCCCGGGATCAAGGACGAGGCGCGCTTGCGTGCCTTCTTCCGCGCGATCGAGCAGGCCGACGCCGCAATCCTCGGGGCGAGCGCGGCGTGAGGCCGACTGATGAGCGCTGAGCTCGAGCGGCGTTTCGGCCCCTACGGAGGCCGCTACGTCCCCGAGACCCTGATTCCGACGCTCGACGAGCTCGAGCGCGGCTGGATCGAGCTGCGCGAGGACCCCTCGTTCCTCGACGAGCTGCACGGCCTGCTGCGCGATTACGCCGGGCGCCCGACCCCGCTGTACGAGGCCAAGCGGCTCTCCGAGCGGGTCGGCAACCGGATCCTGCTGAAGCGCGAGGACCTGATGCACACCGGCGCCCACAAGCTCAACAACGCGCTCGGGCAGGTGCTGATCGCACGCCGCCTTGGCAAGACGCGAATCATCGCCGAGACCGGAGCCGGCCAGCACGGGGTCGCGACCGCGACGGCCTGTGCGCTGTTCGGGATCGAGTGCGTCGTCTACATGGGGGCCGAGGACATCCGCCGCCAGCGGCCGAACGTCGAGCGGATGGGTCTGCTGGGAGCGACCGTCGAGTCGGTCGAGATCGGCGCGCGGACGCTCAAGGAGGCGGTCAGCGCTGCGATTCGCGACTGGGTGGCGAGCTCGGAGACGACCCACTACGTGCTCGGGTCCGCGGTCGGCCCGGCGCCGTTCCCCGTGATCGTCCGTGACCTCCAGCGGGTGATCGGCGACGAGGCGCGGGCCCAGGTGCTCGATCGCTGGGGGAAGCTGCCCGACCGCGTGATCGCCTGCGTCGGCGGCGGCTCCAACGCGATCGGCACCTTCACGCCATTCCTCGAGGACACCGACGTCGAGATCGTCGGGGTCGAGGCCGCCGGCGAAGGGCTCGAGTCCGGTCGTCACGGCGCGCCGCTCAGCACCGGCGCACGAGGGATCCTGCACGGCTCCTACTCGGCCGTCCTCCAGACCGAGGAGGGCCAGATTCTCGAGGCGCACTCGGTCTCGGCAGGTCTCGACTATCCGGGCTCGGGCCCACAGCTCGCGGAGCTGCGCGACACGGGGCGGGTCCGTTTCGAGGCGGTCGGCGACGACGCCGCCGTGAGCGCGTTCAAGGAGTTCTCACAGCTCGAGGGGATCATCCCCGCCCTCGAGCCCGCGCACGCGATCGCTTGGCTGCTGGAGAACCCCGGCGCCGGGGGCTCCCTAGACCTCCTGACACTGTCCGGACGGGGTGACAAGGACCTCGCGGAAGTGCTCGGACGTGGCTGAGCGGATTGCCGCGGCCTTCAACGGCCACGGCAAGCGCGCCGCCCTGATGCCCTACCTGATGGGGGGCTATCCCGACCTCGAGTCTTCAGTTGCGATCGGGGAGGCCTGCGCGGCTGCCGGCGCCGATCTGGTCGAGCTCGGGATCCCGTTCTCCGACCCGCTCGCGGATGGTCCGGTGATCCACGCAGCCGCGACCGCGGCGCTCGACGCGGGCGCGACGGTCGAGGGCGTGCTAGGCGTCTGTGCCCGTCTCAGCGCTTCAATTCCGGTCGTGCTGATGGTCTATGCCAACGTCGTGCTCGTCGACGGCGCCAAGCGGTTCGCCGGCCGCGCCGCTGCGGCGGGGGCCGACGGGCTGATCGTTCCCGACCTACCGGTCGACGAGGCCGAGGAGCTCCGCGCCGCCTGCGACCGGGCCGGCATCGCCTTGGTTCCGCTCGTCGCACCGAACACGACTCCAGAGAGGATCACCGAGATCGGGGCCGTCGCGCGTGGCTTCGTCTACACGGTCTCGGTGGCCGGGACGACCGGCGAGCGCCGTGGCGTGCCGCCCGAGCTGGCGGACACGGTTGGGCGCGTCCGCGGGGGCACCGCGCTCCCCGTGGCGGTCGGCTTCGGAGTCTCGACCCCCGAGCACGCGCGCGCGGTGGGCGGGATCGCCGACGGGGTGATCGTCGGCACACGGCTGGTCCGCGCGGCCGGGGAGGGCGGCGCCGAAAAGGTCGGCGAGGTCGTCGCTTCGCTGGCCGAAAGCCTTCGGTAGGCCTCCGTCGGTTACATTCTCGCCGTGGGCGTGCTCGTAGCACTTACAGCTGGATTGGTCTTCTGGATCACCGGATGGGCTCTCGGGATCGGGTCGTTCGACTCGTTCCTCGTGACGATCGCCCTGGTGGTCGGAGCCCTCGCCGCCCGCGCGGTCGGTCCTTTCCTCAAGCAGCAGCTAGGAGGCGAATGAGATGACGAAGCTTAAGGTGATGCTCCTACCAGCGCTGGCGGCTACGGCCCTACTCGCTGCATGTGGTGGGGAACCGGCGACCGACACGGTCGCAACGGGCGACGGCGGTGGAGTCCAAACGATCGAGGCCGGCACGCTGATCGTCGGCTCCGACATCCCCTACGAGCCGTTCGAGGGCGGTGACGCTCCCGACTACGAGGGCTTCGACATCGACATCATCAACGGCGTTGCCGACCGGCTCGAGCTCGAACTCGAGATCATCGACACTCCGTTCGACACGATCTTCCGCGACCTCGGACAGGACAAGTTCGACATGGTGGCCTCGGCGACGACGATCACTCCCGAGCGCGAGAAGGAGGTGGCCTTCTCCTCGCCCTACTTCCAGGCCGATCAGTCGCTGATGGTCAAGGAGGGCTCGGACATCGCTTCAGTCGAGGATCTCGCCGGTCGGACGATCGGCGCGCAGAAGGGCACGACCGGCGCGACCTACGCCGAGGACGAGACCGAAGCCGCTGATGTCCGGACCTACCCGGAGATCGTCGATGCCTTCAACGCCCTCCAGAACGAGCAGATCGAGGCCGTCATCAACGACTTCGCGATCTCGAAGTTCGCCGAGGAGTCGAAGCCCGAGCTGACCGTGATAGAGGCGATCCCGACCGACGAGAGCTACGGCCTCGCGGTCGCGCTCGACAACACGACCCTGCTGGACGCCGTGGACGCGGCGCTCGCGGAGATGATCACGGACGGCAGCTACGCCGAGATCTACGAGGAGTGGTTCGACGAGCAGCCGCCGGAGGGCTTCCGCGAGGGGGAGTAACACCGCCGGCCGCGAAGTAGTGCCGGGAGGGGCTCACGCCCCTCCCGGACATGGACGCATTTCTCAGCCAGTACTTCGACCTGGACATCATGTGGCGAAGCCTGCCCGACGTGCTGAGCGGCTTCTGGGTGACGATCCAGCTCTGGCTGGTTGCGAGCGTCCTGTCGCTGATCTGGGGTCTCGTGCTCTCGCTGCTGCGCCAGCTCCCCGGGCGTGCGGCTGCGCCGATCCGGGCGTTGACGATCGTCTACATCGACGCGCTCCGCGGGATTCCCCTGCTGCTTGTCGTGCTGCTGATCTCCGGCGGCCTGGGTGCTTTGGCCTCGGAAGACGTGATCGCCGATTGGATCGGGCTGCCGCGTTGGTTCGGCAAGCCGGATCCCTTCTGGTACGGCGTCTTCGCGATCACCTTGACCTACGGCGCCTACATGGCGGAGGTCTACCGCTCCGGGATCGAAGCTGTGCCCAGCGGGCAGATGCAGGCCGCGCGCTCGCTCGGGATGAGCTATGCCCAGGCGATGCGCAAGGTCGTCGTTCCGCAGGCCGTCCGCAAGGTGTTCGCGCCGCTGCTCAACGACCTCACCGCGCTGATGAAGGACACGTCCCTGGTGTTGGTCATCGGTCTCGCGGAGGTCGTCTCAATCGGGCAGGACATCCAGGCAGAGACTTTCAACAGCTCCGCGCTGGTCCTCGGCGCGATCCTCTTCCTGGTCGTCACGATTCCGCTTGCGCGGATCGTCGACCGCCAGATTGCCAAGCAGCAGATCAGGTATCAGCGTGCCTGACCGCCTGACCGATCCCAGCGGCCCCGTTTCGGCGACGACCTCGATGGTCCGCTTGGAGGGCGTCCACAAGCGGTTCGGCCGGCTCGAGGTGCTCCAAGGAATAGATCTCGAGGTCAAGCGCGGCGAGGTCGTCTGTGTAATCGGCGCCAGCGGATCCGGCAAGAGTACCCTGCTGCGCGCCATCAACCTGCTCGAGCCGGCCGAGCAGGGCCGGGTTTTCTTGGAGGGCGTCGAGATCAGCGGCACGAAGGGACTCAACGACGTCCGTCGCCGGATCGGCATGGTCTTTCAACAGTTCAACCTCTTCCCGCACAAGAGCGTGCTCGAGAACGTGACGATGGCCCAGAGGACCGTCCTCGACCGCCCCAAGCAGGAGGCGGCCGAGCGGGCTCGATCACTGCTGGAACGCGTGGGGCTGGCGGACAAGCTCGAGGAGTACCCGGACCGGCTCTCCGGTGGTCAGCAGCAGCGCGTCGCGATCGCCCGGGCGCTGGCGATGGACCCGCACGTGATGCTCTTCGACGAGGTGACGAGCGCGCTCGACCCTGAGCTCGTCAAGGAAGTCCTCGATGTGATGCGCGAGCTCGCCCGCGAGGGGATGACGATGATCGTCGTCACCCACGAGATGGGTTTTGCCCGCGAGGTCGCCGATCGGATCGTCTTCATGGACGAGGGGCTCGTCGTCGAGCAGGGGCCGCCGGCCGAAGTGCTCGACAGCCCGCGCGAAGAGCGCACCAAGCGCTTTCTTGGGCTAGTCCTGGAGCACTGACTACTTGCCGAGCGCGGCCCGCAGGGCGGGCTCGAGCTCGGGGTGCGTGAAGCCAAAGCCGAGCTCTTGGAGCCGCTTCGGGAGCACGTTGGCGCCCGTGACCACGATCTGGGCCATCTCACCGTAGAGCAGCTTGATCGCGAACTCCGGGACGGGCGCGACGGCGGGGCGCTTGAGCACTTTCCCGAGTGCCTTCGAAAGCTCGCCGTTGGTCGCCGGGTTCGGCGCCGTCAGATTGACCGGCCCGGTCACGGAGTCGTTGTCGAGCAAAAAAATCAGCGCCGCGACCTCGTCGGCGAGGCTGATCCACGGCACGTATTGCTCACCGCCCGCGACCGGTCCGCCGATCCCGGCCTTGAACGGCGGCAGCATCGTCTTCAGGGCGCCGCCATCGCCGGTCAACACGACCCCGGTGCGCGCCAGCACGACGCGCATGCCGAGCGCCTCGGCGCCGGCGGCCTCCTGTTCCCAATCGACTACGACCTGCGCGAGGAAATCGTCGGCGGGCGGTGCGGTCTCGTCGAGCGGGCGCTCGTCGCAGGCGCCGTACCAGCCGGTCGCCGACTGGGCCACGAGCACCGGCGGTCGGCGGTCGCAGAGCTTGAGCCCCTCGATCAGGTTGCGTGTTCCGAGCACGCGCGAAGAGTGGATCTCATGCTTGACCTCCTCCCTCCAGCGTTGTGCGACCGGCTCGCCGAGCAGGTGGATCACCCCGTCGCAGCCCTCGAGCGCCTCGCTGGGAGCGGGCTCGAGCTTGGGGTGGGTCCAGGCGAAGGCCTCGACGCCGGCGCCGAGCTTGCGCTTGGCGCCCGCGGGATCGCGGGTCAGCACGACGACCTGGTCGCCGCGCCCGACGAGCGCCGTGACCAGCGCCTTGCCGACCGTTCCCGTCGCGCCTGTAACCGCGACCTTCATGCGAGCGTCGGCTGGTCGACGGCGTCGATGTCGTCTCCGACCTCGGCCTCCTTGGCGACCGCGGCTGCCACGTTCTGGGTGACGTCGCGGTTGAACACGCTCGGGATTATGTAGTCCTCGGCCAGTTCCGCGTCGGTCACCACCTCGGCGATGCCGCGCGCGGCCGCGAGCTTCATCGCCTCGGTGATCTTCGGCGCCCGCACGTCGAGCGCGCCGCGGAAGATTCCGGGGAAGGCGAGCACGTTGTTGATCTGGTTCGGGTAGTCCGAGCGCCCGGTCGCCATCACGCGGACGTAGGGGGCGGCTTCCTCGGGTCGAACTTCGGGGTTCGGGTTCGCCATCGCGAAGACGAACGGATCCTTGTTCATCGCGCCGAGATCCTTGGCCTGGATGATCCCCGGGCCCGAGAGGCCGATGAAGACGTCGGCCCCGTCGAGCACCTCGCCGGGCGAGCCGACGCGGCGTTCCTGGTTGGTGTTCTCGGCGAGCCAGGTCTTCGGGATGTTCATTGCAGAACCGTAGTCGGGGCGGTCAGTGTGGATCGCGCCATGCCGGTCACAGGCGACGATGCTCGTGATTCCGGCGTTCATCATGATCTTGGCGACAGCCATACCGGCCGCGCCCGCGCCCGCCATCACGACCTTGAGCGAGGCGATGTCGCGCCCGGTCAGCCGGCAGGCGTTGGTGAGCGCTGCGAGGGTGACGATCGCGGTGCCGTGCTGGTCGTCGTGGAAGACCGGGATGTCGAGCTCCTCGATCAGCCGCTCCTCTATCTCGAAGCAGCGCGGGGACGAGATGTCCTCGAGGTTGATCCCGCCGAAGGTCGGGGCGATCAGCTTGACCGTCTGGATGATCTCCTCGGCGTCCTTGGTGTCGAGGCAGATCGGGAAGGCGTCGACGTCGGCGAACTCCTTGAAGAGCATCGCCTTTCCCTCCATCACCGGCATCGCGGCTTCCGGCCCGATGTCGCCGAGCCCGAGCACGGCGGTCCCGTCGGAGACGACGGCGACGGTGTTCGACTTGATCGTGTACTTGAAGGCCTTGCGGCGGTTCTCGTGGATCGCCATGCAGACCCGCGCCACGCCCGGCGTGTAGGCCATCGAGAGGTCGTCGCGGGTTTTGAGCGGGGAGTTGAGGCCGGTGTGGAGCTTGCCGTTGCGGTGCAGCTCGAACGTGCGGTCGGTCGTCTCGAGCAGTCTGGTGCCCGAAACGGCGCCGACCGCGGTGATCACCTCGCCGCGATGCTCGAGCCCGTGGCAGTCGACGGTGATCGCCCTGATCGTGTGCTCGCCCGTCGTCTCCTCGGCGTCGACGGCGACGATCACCCCGCCCGCGTTGCGGATCGCGTCGGTGACCGCGCTCAGCACGTTGGAGTGGGACGGGAGCTCGACCCGCAGGGTCAGGGAGTACTGGGCGCTCGGAGTCGCGGACATGCGACGCCGCACGATAGCGTGAGCCGAATGCCGGACGAGCGCGCGCGAGAGCTGTTCCTGATCGACGGGAACAGCCTCGCCTACCGGGCGTTCTTCGCGCTGCCCGAGTCGATCGCCACCTCGAAGGGCGTGCCGACCAACGCGATCTTCGGGTTCGCCTCGATGCTGGTGAAGATCCTGACCGAGTACGGGCAAGCTCCGACGATCGTCGCGTGGGATGCGGGGATGTCCGGCCGGGAGGTCGAATACCCCGAGTACAAGGCCCAGCGCGACTCGCGTCCCAGCCTGCTCGCCGAGCAGTGGCCCCACCTCTACCCGCTCGTCGAGGCGTTCGGCTACGCCAACGTCAAGGTCCCCGGCTACGAGGCCGACGACGTGATCGCGACCCTTGCCGCGCGCGCGAAGGAGGCGGGTATCCCGGTGATGGCGGTCACCGGCGATCGCGATGCGCTGCAACTGGTCGAGGACGGGGTCCGGGTGATGACCACCAGCCGCGGGATCACCGACACGCGCATCTACGACGAGGCCGCGGTCGTCGAGCGCTACGGGATCACACCCGCGCTCGTGCCCGACTTCATCGGCCTCAAGGGCGATACCTCCGACAACATCCCCGGCATCCCGGGGATCGGCGACAAGACCGCCTCGGCGCTGCTCCAGCAGTTCGGGGACATCGAGACCGTTCTCGCCAGCGTCGATCAGATCTCGGGCGCCAAGCGGAAGCAGAACCTGACCGAGTTCGCGGATCTCGCGCGCGTGTCGAAGGGGCTGGCGACGGCGATTCGCGATGTCCCGATCGAGCTCGAGCTCGACGCGGTGATGGCGGGTGAGCCCGATCGCGCCCGGCTGCGCGAGGTATTCCGGGAGTTCGAGTTGCGCGACCCGTTGCGGCGGCTCGAAGAAGCGCTCGGCGGCGAGGGTGAAGCTGCCCCCGCGGAGCCCGTCGCGAGGACCGCGACTGCGAAGGGCGTTGGCGGTGCCCCGACCGACCTCTCCGGTGCGTTCTCGGTCGCGATCGATCGTCGTCCTCCGTTCGAGGAAGGGGAGGGAGATCAGCCGACCCTCCCGCTGGCACAATCGGGGGATGATCCGCTGCTCTTCGCGGCGAGCAGCGGCGACGGTCGAGTCATCTTCGGCGAGGTCGGTTCGGTCTCCGACCTCCCTCCTGCGCCCGTGACCGCGCACGACTGGAAGTCGATCGCGGCCGAGGTCGGTGGCGAGCACACCGCCGTCACGCTGCGCCACGACACGATGATCGCCGCCTACCTGCTCGACCCGGCGCGGCGCGCCTACCCGCTCGCGGAGCTGCTTGCCGAGCGCGGCCGCGGCGTGGCCGCCGAGGGCGTCGAGGACGGCTTCACGCGAGCGGTCTGTGAGCTGGCGCTCGCGACGCACGAACTTGCGGCGCTCCAGCTGGCCGATCTCGACGAAACCGGTCTCAAGCCGCTGCTCGACGACGTCGAGTTGCCGCTCGTAGACGTGCTGATCGAGATGGAGCGGGTCGGGGTGCGGCTCGACACGGCCAAGCTCGCGCTCGTCGGCGAGACTTACGGAGCGCGGATCGCCGAGCTCGAGCGCGAGACCTGGGAGCTCGCGGGCGAGGAGTTCACGATCGGCTCGCCGCAACAGCTCGCGCAGATCCTGTTCGAGAAGCTCGGTCTGACCAAGAAACGGCGCGGTAAGACGGGCTTCTCGACCGACGCGCGCGTGCTCGCGGCGATCCGATCCGAGCACCCGATCATCGAGAAGATCGAGGCCTGGCGCGAGCTCTCCAAGCTGCGCTCGACCTACCTGGACGGCCTGCCCTCGCTGGTCGATTCAGACAGCCGCCTGCACACAACCCTCGGGCAGGTGACGGCCGCGACCGGTCGGCTCTCGAGCACCAACCCGAACCTGCAGAACATCCCGATCCGGACCGAGCTCGGCCGCGAGATCCGCGGTTGCTTTACGGCGGCGCCGGGCGCGCAGCTGATCTCGGCCGACTACTCCCAGGTCGAGCTGCGGATCCTCGCTCACGCCGCGGGGGAGGAGACGTTGCGCGAGATCCTCGCGCGCGGGGAGGACGTCCACACCGCGACCGCCGACGAGATGTTCGGCGAGGGCGCCGCCGCCGACCCCGGCCTGCGCTCGAAGGCCAAGATGATCAATTTCGGGATCGCCTACGGGCTGTCCCCCTATGGGCTCTCGGATCGGCTTCAGATCCCGATCGAGGAGGCGACGGAAGTGATCGACCGCTACTTCGCCCGCTTCCCGAAGATCCGCGAGTTCATCGACGCGACGATCGCGAGCGCGACGACCGAGGGATACGTGACGACGCTGTTCGGCCGCCGCCGGCCGATCCCGGAGCTGATGGACAGCAGCTACCAGACGCGTCTGCTTGGGGAGCGGCTCGCCGTCAACACCGTGATCCAGGGGACGGCGGCCGACATCATCAAGGTCGCGATGATCCGCGCCCGCAACGGCCTGCGCGAGGCGGGCCTGGAGACGACGCTCGTGCTGCAGATTCACGACGAGCTGCTCTTCGAGGCCCCGGCTGCGGAGGTCGACGCGGCCTGCGAGATAGTCCGAGCGGAGATGGTCGGCGCCTTCGATCTCGATCCCCCGCTCGGCGTCGAGATCGGCGTCGGCGCCGACTGGCTGGAGGCGAAGTAACGATGGAGCGCAGCTGGATGCTCGCCCTAATGGCGCTCGCCGGAGGGATGATCGCGCTGCAGGCGCCGATCAACGCCGGGCTCGGGCGCAGCGTCGGAACCTTCGCCGCCGCGACGATCTCCTTCGGGGTCGGGACGATCGCGCTGGTCGGCATCACGCTGGCGGTCGGTGGCGGGTTCGGCGAGACCGGCGGAGCGCTCCGCCTACCCTGGATCTACCTGATCGGCGGACTACTCGGTGCGGTCTATGTCGCCAGCGCGCTGTTCACCGTCAAGACGCTCGGGGCCGGCGGCGTCGCCGCCGCGACGATCACCGGCCAGTTGATCGCGGCGATCGTGATCGACCAGCTCGGGGTCCTCGGTCTCGATGCGCGGCCGCTCACCTGGGAGCGGGTCCTCGGGGTCGCCCTGTTGGTCGCCGGCACCTATCTCGTCGTCACCAAGTAGCCGATCTCGCCGCGGGGTACCCTCGGAGGCGTGGAAAGCTCGACTCACCCGACCTATGCGCTGCTCTCGTCGACTTGTCTGCAGGAGATCGCGGCCGAGCTAGCCGAGACTCGCTGGGCCGCGCAGATCTTCGACTCGCAGTGGCGGCTTTCGTGGGTCTCGGACGAGCTGAAGCATCTGCTCGGTGATCCCAACGACCAAGAGCTCGGGATCGGTGAGGACCTCGCCGACATGCTCGATGACAGCGTGTGGAGCCGATCGATCAGCGAGGAGTCACGGGGGCGATGGCTTGGCGAGATCCTGCCACGAGCGCTGGCCGACTGCCCGAACTGGGTTTCCGAAGCACGCGAGCGGATCGGCGACGAGGCGGTCGACTGGGCGCTCTCGCAAGCCGCGCGCGCACGGACCGACGTTTGGGCGTCGCACTTCGATTTCGTCCGCCCCCGGCAGCCTGCGACACGGGTCAACTGCGTCGCAAGCCGCGTCCGGAATCCGGACGGTTCGCTCGCCGGATACGTCTACGTGTATGGCTCTTCGCTGCCGGCATCTCTCCTGCCGCTGCTCACGCAGGGCGACCAGGGCATGTTCCACCGCATGGCGCGGCTGGTCGAGCCGGGCCGGCGCTCGGCGGCGATCCTGTTCGCAGACCTGCGTGGCTCCGGTGCGTTGTCCCGACGGCTTCCGAGTGCGACCTACTTCAACGCCATCCGCGACGCGACGACGGCGATCGATGAGGTCGTCGTATCGCGTCGGGGAATCGTCGGCAAGCACGCCGGGGACGGGGTCACGGCATTTTTCGTGGGCGACGACTTCGATTCCGAGAGCGCGACCGCGCGGGCGGCGATCGATGCGGCGCTGGCGATTCCCCCGGCCGCGGCGGAGGCGGCCGGGCAGACGCTCGACCTCGCAGACCTCCAGGCACACCCGATCAGCGTCGGGGTCCATTGGGGCGGGGCGCTCTACATGGGACAGGTCGTCACGGGTGGCCGGCTAGAGGTGACCGCACTCGGTGACGAGGTCAACGAGTGCGCGCGGATCCAACAGGTCGCAGAGGGCCGCTCGCTCGCCTCCAAGGGGATCGTCGAGCGACTCGACATCGCCGACGCGATCGCGATCGGGATCGACCCTGATCGGCTCGTCTACAAGACGCTCGCCGAGATCGGCGGAGCGTCCGAGAAGGCGCTCCGCGACGCCGCGACCGTGCCGGTCACCGCGATCGGCTCGATCCCCCTGTAGCTAAGCCACCGCCCGCAGCTTCGTCCGACTTGGCAAAGGAGCGGGGGAGGCGAGCGCGAACGCTGGGTTCGCGACATCGAAGTAGTGGCCGAAGGACCAGTCAATGAAGCGCTTGGCGCCCATCGCGCGGACCGCGGGACCGAGCAGACGGGGCGGGATCCGTGGGACGAGCCGCTGCGCGCCCAGCATCGCGCGGTACTTCCATTCGTGGCCCGCGCTGAAGGCGTGGTAGCGAGCGAGCGCCCGTGAGCGCGTGGAGCGCTGCTCGACGACCGCCCGCAGCTCGCGCCCGAGCGCGATCCCGAAGTAGAGCGCCGTCCGGATCCCCTCGGCGGTCAGCGGCAGGCAGTGGCCGGCCGAATCGCCGGCGAAGAAGATCCCGTCGGCCGTCGCTGGGCGCAGCTGGTGGGGGATCCAGTTGCCCTGGTAGCGGACGGCTTCCGAGCCGAGGTCCTCGGCGAGCAGGACGGTCGTGCCCTTGACGTGGAAACGCGGGTCGAACGATCCGACGCCGATCCGGATCTCGTCGTCGGCCGGGAAGCTCCAGCCGTAGCCGGCCGGGACGTAGCGGCGGTCGATCCAGATCTCGAGGTCGCCCGAGCTGCCGAACGGATGGACCTCGAGCCCGCGCGAGAGCGGAGCGTCGGGGGGCTGAAAGCCCTCGTCGCCGGCCAGCATGCGCCGCCAACCGAGCCCGTCGACGATCAGCGGGGCGGTGATGTCGCCGCGATCGGTGTGGACGGTGTTGCCGGTTCGGCCGTTGACCTTGGCGGTCTCGAAGCGGGCATCGTTCTGATCGTCGAGCAGCGAGCAGAGTGCCGGGTAATCGAAGGTCGAGAAGGTGAAGGGGAGGTCGTAGCGGGCGGTGCCGTGGGGGGTATGTACGACGAGCTCAGGAAACTCCTGGCGGAAGGAACCCATCAGGTCGAGCGCCTTTAGCCAGTCAGTCGGTATTCCGCAGGCCGAGGTCTGACGCTCGCCGATCTCGTAGCGGTCGATCATCAGGACCTCGGCGCCCGCTCCGGCGAGCTCGCGTGCGACAGCGAGACCGGCGAAACTGGCACCGCAGATCAGGACATCGACGTCTCCCGAGAGCGGTGTTCGCTCGGCTCCGCGCTTAGTCGCTCGTCGCGGCATCGAGGCACACCTTACGCAGGCGGGGCGCGCGGCGGCCTTCCTGTCGCTAACCTACGCCGTCGCTTTGTCAACCACCGAACTGCTTACCGAACCTCGGCCGGTCGAGGGATCAGATGGACTGCTCCTCGAGATCGACGGCCAGATAGTCCCGAACTACGACGCCACGATGGTGCCCTTCGAAGAGGGCGACGTGGTGACCGGGAGCGTCGTCCGCATCGACAAAGACGAGGTTCTTGTCGACATCGGCTACAAGTCGGAGGGCGTCATCCCCTCCAACGAGCTGTCGATTCGCAAGTCGGTGGATGCCCACGACGAGGTCGAGATGGGGGAGGAGGTCGACGCGCTCGTCCTCACCAAGGAGGACCTCAACGGCCGCCTGATCCTCTCCAAGAAGCGGGCCCGTTTCGAGCGCGCCTGGCGCAAGATTGAGGCCGCCGCCGAGTCCGGCGAGCCGGTCGAGGGGACGGTCATCGAAGTCGTCAAGGGCGGCCTGATCATCGACCTCGGCGTGCGCGGCTTCCTGCCCGCATCGCTGGTCGACATCCGCCGCGTCCAGAACCTCGACGAGTTCCTGAGCACCAAGATCGAGTGCAAGGTGATCGAGCTCAACCGCTCGCGCAACAACGTCGTCCTGTCTCGCCGCGCGGTCCTCGAGGAAGAGCGCAAGGAAGTTCGCCAGCAGATCCTCGACCGGCTGCAGCCCGGCCAGGTCGTCGAGGGCGCGATCTCCAACATCGTCGAGTTCGGCGCTTTTGTCGACCTCGACGGGATCGACGGTCTGATCCACATCTCCGAGCTCT
>JACCVG010000006.1 GCA_013698335.1 Thermoleophilaceae bacterium | reverse complement strand
GGTCTGAGGCGCTCCCCCAGCCGGCCTGCTGGATCGTCTCGTTGGAGACCTCCCCCTCCCCCTCCTCGGGCCTCGTGGCGTCATCGGGGTCGATCGGCTCCTCGGAGGTGGGTTCCTCGGGCCCTGTCCCGATCGGCTCCTGGCCCAAGTCGGGATCGAACTGCCCGTCATCGGGCGTGGCGCTGCTGGCGCTGGGGGTTGGAGCCTCCTGTCCGGGCGCCGGCAGCGCGGGCAGCCCGAGGAGCAGAACGCCGGCGAGCAAGACCGGCAGCAGACCGAGGAGCAAGCGTCGAGCGCTCACCGCCCGACTCTACGCCCGCCGACCAGGCCGTCCCATGCATGTCCGCATGCGGACATCTCGTGTGGGGATGGCAGAAAACTGCCCCTTGGTGCAACGTCCGCCGTGAAGCTTGACAACGCCTCGGGCACTCGAAGAGTGTCGATGAACCGCCGCAGGCACCGAACCCGCAGGGGCCCGTGGTGTCGCTGGACCCTCCATGCGCACGGCGAGCAACGAGCTCCGTGACGACCTCGCAGGCCACGCTTCGGTCGGCATCGATCACGAGCCTCCGCCCTTCCGCCTCTCGATGCTCGGCGGCTTCGAGCTCTCCTGCGCCGGGGCCGCCTTCGCGCTTCCCTTGGCGGCCCAGCGCGTGCTGGCCTTCGTGGCGCTGCAGGAGCGCCCGGTGCAGCGGGCGTACGTGGCCGGGAGGTTGTGGCTGAACGCCAGCGACCAGCACGCGAGCGCGTCGCTGCGCACGACCTTGTGGCGCGCGCACCTGCCCGCAGGCCATCTGCTGGCCGCAACGACGACGCACCTGAGCCTCGGGCCCGCGGTCCGCGTCGACCTCCACGACGTGCTGCGCTGCGCGCAACACGTGCTGCGACACACCGACGCACCGACCCGCGACGACCTGGCGTGCCTTCTGCACGGCGGGGACGTGCTGCCGGACTGGTACGACGACTGGCTCGTCTTCGAGCGCGAGCGAGTGCGCCAGTTGCGCCTGCTGGCGCTCGAGGCGCTATGCGACCACTTCAGTCGCGCGGGGCGGCACTCGGAGGCGATACAGGCCGGACTTGCGGCGGTGGCCGGCGAGCCACTGCGGGAGAGCGCCCACCGCGTGCTCATGCGCGCTCATCTCGCCGACGGCAACCCGGGTGAGGCGATCCGCCAGTACCGCATCCTGGAGACGCTCCTGCACCGTGCGCTCGGGCTGCGCCCGTCGCCGGAGATGGGCGCGCTCGTCACGCGGTGCGAGTCAGGCGTGACGTAGGCGTGACGGGCCGCTGGCAAGCTCCTCGCGGCCCACCAAGGAGACACGATGGCAGCTCAAGGATTCGGCCGGGACGTTGTGCGCGACCTGCTGGAGGAGGCGGCGGCGATCGGGCCGCTGGCGGGCGACGACAAGGCGTTTCGAGCTGCCTTCGAGGCGTTCGGTGTCGCGGATGCCAAGGGCTATCAGGCCGCGCTGAAGAAGGTCAGGCTGTTCCAGCGCTGCCGCCTGGTGTGCGAGTGGATGCGGATCAAGCAGTGCGTGCTCCTTTGCCTGCGCCTGTGCGGGCCGCCGCCGGACAAGCTCAGACCGCCGGATCCGCGCAGGCTCGCGGAGGCCGTGGTGCGCGTCACGACCGACGAGAAGCTCGTCAAGCGGCTCGCCCAGATCGTCGAGAAGGGCGACCGGGCGGCGTTCCAGCGGTTCGTCAAGGAGCACGATCTGACGCCGTTCTGTCATTTCTTCTGCCACTGGGTCTGCCTCGTCCGCTACCGGCTGGTCTGCCACTGGATCTGCCGGCCCGAGATCCTCGAACGACCCGACTTCGCCGCCGAGCTGCACAACGCCGGCCACGCGCTCCGGCTGCTGCTCGAGCGCGGCTTCGACGACGCCGTCGCCGCCTCGGAGGCGGGCGATCCCGAGAAGCTGCGCGCCGTCCTCACCGACGCCGGCCAGATCGCCTTCTGCCACTTCATCTGCGAGTGGTTCTGCAGCTGGCGCTGCGTCCTCGTCTGCTTTGAGTTCTGCCGCCCGTTCCCGCTGCAGCGGATCGAGGATCCGGTCCGGGAGGCGTTGGACTTCGCGCAGGCCGTGCAGACGCTGCGGCGCAAGCCTGCCGAGATCGAGCGCCTGGTCGCGGCGCTGGAGCGCAGCGACGCGAAGGCGTTCGGCGAGCACGTCCGGCGGCTGGAGCTCGGCCGCTTCTGCATCCAGCTGTGCCACTGGCTCTGCTTCCTGCGCTGCCGGCTGTTCTGCAGGATCAGCTGCCCGCCGATCGACACGATCCCGCTGTTCACCCACGTGGGCCAGTACCACGTCGATCCCTTCTACGGGGACTTCCAGGCCGACGGCACGACGACCGCCGGCAGCTTCGCGTTCACCTCGACGATCCCGCTGATCGGGATCCTGCCGGACGCGACGGCCGTCGACCCGGTGGAGTACCGCTTCCGCGTCGCCAGGCACCCCGCGCTGACCCAGGTCGACGTGACGGCCTCGATGGTCAAGCCGACGAGGATCGGGCAGCTGCAGTACTGGTACTGGAACGCGGCCGTCTCGGTGTGGGCCGTCGGCTCGGCCGACTACTGGGTCAACAACGCGGGAGCGGTGGCGACGATCCCGCAGCAGTTCGGCCCGCCGCTCAGCGTCCCGGTCAACGCCGCGGTCAAGCCGGGCGGGTGGATCGAGGTGCCGCGCGAGAACGGCCTCACGATCGGCGGGATCGGACGCTTCGTGCGCAACGCCGACCGGCTGGTAGAGCTCGACACGCTGCAGTTCACGCACGAGCAGTTCGACCTGCGCACCCCGGCGCCCGGGCTCGTCGCGGGGGACAGCGTGCCCTCGGGGAGCCTGTCGGAGGCGCCGAGCTTCCGGATCCTCTTCGAGGCGCGCAAGGTGCTCGGCGGCGCCGCGGTCAACGCCAACCAGCTCGACCGGATCGCGCTCAGCAACACCGAGTACAAGTACACGCGCCACACCGAGTGGGCCGGCGGCGACGTGACGACAAGGACGGTCTGCTCGCTCGACATCGCCGAGCTGATGCCGCCCGCTGGCACCGGCTGCGACCGGTTGGAGGACGAGCTGCACGCGCTGTTCACCGCCTACCACCCGTACCTGCAGTCGGTGCGGCTGTTCTTCGAGGGCAACGCGCCGCTGCCGGCGGACGTCCTGCCGCCGATCTCCGGCGACGAGGCGACGTCACCGTCCGGCGGGGAGCTCTTCGACCTCTCGGGCATGGCGCCGTGCGCGTACATCGTGTGGCTCGAGGCGACGGTGCGGCTGACCGCCGGCTTCGGACTGATCGGCTCGGCGACCGACACCGACCACATCGCCTTCTGCAAGGGCAAGCGAGGGCGCTGATCGAGGGCGACATAGAGGGCAACCCGGAGCGCCCGGCGGAGCCGAACGGACACGGAGCGCTCCGCCTCGCGCCCGGCGGGCC
>JACCVG010000211.1 GCA_013698335.1 Thermoleophilaceae bacterium | reverse complement strand
CTCGGTGTTCGCGTGGACGACGGCGTTGTGTGCATTGTCGTGCTTGGAAGACCAGCGAACGTTCAGGTCGGCGATCGCGGGGGCGGCGGCCGCCGGTGCAGCCGCGCTCGGGACCGCGAGCAGCGCCGCCGCGAGCAGGACGGCAAGTGGAGGCGTGATTGGAGTTCCGTTGAACATCTTTCGAGAGCCACGGGTGGCCGAGGCTCCCGGCGGCGCCGTAGAGTAGTCGGCGCCGCCGACGGTTAGTAAGGCGACACGCGGGTAGGGTCTGGTGGCAACCAGCGAAAGGACGTCCTGATGGGTATAGGCACTTCGATCTTCTTGATCGCCGCGGGGGCGATATTGCGTTGGGGCGTGGCCGATTCGTTCGTCCTGGGCCTCAAGCTGGACGTGATCGGCCTGATCCTGATCGGCGTCGGCGTGCTCGGCCTGATCCTGTCGCTGATCCTGATGCAGCAGGCGCGCAGTCGCGTGGACGTCGTCGAGCGCGACCAGTTCCGTCAGCCGCCCCGCGTTTAGCCGCTGGACCCCACCGGGGTCACGCGCACGCGACGCTAGGCCCCATACGGGAGTTCTCGCGCTAGTCGAGCGCGCGGAACAGCGCGAGCGTCGAGGCGATCACGCTGTCGGTCAGCTCCGGCAGCGCGCTCGCGCCGCGGGTGCGCAGGCACTCGCGAACGAGTTCGTCGATGCCGCCGCTATGCAGCAGGAAGGACTCGGGCGCCAGCTGCGGCCGGCCGGGATCCTCGGCCCGCGCCAGCTCGTAAGCGCGCTGGGTCCGCGCCGAGAACAGCTCGAACACCTCCGCCCGTCGAGCCAGTGCGGCGGGCCCCGCCGAAAGGATCTCGACATGCAACGCCTTGGCGAACGCCGGCTCTTCGGCGAGCACCGCTAGGTAGGTGCTCAGGTCCGAGCGCAGCCGAGCTTGCCAGCCCTCGGTTGCCTCGGCCTGCGCGGCCTCGCTGAGTCTCCCGAGGACGACCTCGACGCCCATCCCGTAGGCCGCGAGGAAGCACGCCTCTTTGTCCTCGAAGTGCTCGTAGAACGTGCGGCGGGAGACGCGCGCGCGCTCGACGACGTCCGCGACGGTAGCGGTTCCGTAGCCCTTCTCGGCGACCGCGCCGACGATCGCTTCGAGTAGGCGGCCGCGCTGGGAGGCGCTGACGTCCTCGCGCGTGAGATGATGTCGCCCGCTCGGGAGGCGCTCGGTGGAGCTTTCGCCCATGGTCGAGAAACTTTATCGTACCCAAAGATGGGAGCCAGAATCCGCCGGTCGTCGCTGCCCCTGGCTCTCCTCCTCGCACTCCCGACGTCGCCCTTGGCGCTCGCGGTGTTCAGCCGCTCCGGGCGGTTGAGGGTGATCGTCGCGACCGGTCCCTCGACCGCGTAGATGAGAGTCTCGCGATCGGCCATCGGCTCAACCGCAGCGATGGTAGACCAACCATACGGGGGATTAAGACACCTCTGTCGTAGCAGTTGGACCACGCCTCGAGCCGTTACCTTTACAGGGTGTAGTGTCTTGCCCCTAGTCGGAGGAGACCCTCGTGGCCACGAAGACCCGTCGTCGCTCGATCACGCAGACCCACGAGCGGATCGCCCAGCTCGGCTGGGAGCCGACCTACCACGAGCCGACGCCGCGCTACCCGACGCGGTACCACATCCCCAAGAAGTCGAAGGACCCGATGAAGCAGATCATGCGGGAATACCTTCCGATGGAGCTCGAGAAGGACGACCGCGTCTACGGCGGGCACGACGCCGGCGTGCGCGCGGACATGCCGAACACCGCCCACGAGCGCTGGCTGGAGATCCTGAAGCCGTTCGTCACCGTCACCAACTACGCCGAGATCGGCGCCGGCCGCTGCATGTCGATGTTGATCGACTCGATCCCCAGCAACGAGCTGCGCAACGGCTACCACGTCCAATACGTCGACGAGGTGCGCCACACAGGCATGCAGATGGCGCTCTCGCGCTGGTACGCCAAGCACACCCCGGATCCGGCGGGCTGGAGCATGATGCAGAAGGCGATGCCGCGTGACATCTTCACGATCGGCGGAATGAACTACGCCAACCACTTCATGGTCGGCGATCCGATCCAGTGCGCGTTCGCGCTCCAGGTCGTCGCCGAGACAGCGTTCACGAACGTCGCGTTCGTCGCGCTGCCCGACGTTGCGGCTCGCAACGGGGACTGGATGCTGCCGAGCACGTTCCTTTCGGTCCAGTCGGACGAGGCGCGCCACATCTCCAACGGCTACGCGACGCTGCTGACCGTCCTCGGCGACGATCGCAACGCGCCGTTCATCGAGCGCGATCTCCAGCAAGCCTGGTGGATGAACCACGCGTTCCTCGACGTCTTCTCCGCGGCGGTGCTCGAGTACTTCTCGCGCGACCGCTCCGACCCGGAGTCGTTCCTCAACAAGTGGGACCGCTGGATCCGCGACGACTGGTACCGCTCCTACATCCTCAAGCTCGGCAAGCTCGGCCTCAACATCCAGCCCGACATCTTCGAGCGCGCCCGCGAGCGGATAGTCAATGGGCTCCACCACAAGGTCGCGATGCTCGCGTTCGCGACCTGGCCGCTGCACTTCTGGCGGTTCGACGGGCTCGACGAGCGCGACTTCGAGTGGTTCGAGGACAAGTATCCCGGCTGGTACGACGAGTACGGCTTTTTCTGGGAGGCCTACCGCGAGCTCGATGATCCAAAGGAGCGCTCGCTGCTGCTCTCGGGCCTGATGAGCGAGGCGCCGCCCTTCTGCTGGACCTGCACGCTGCCGTGCGTCCTCGACGAAGACATGTGCCACCGTGCGGTCTCCGACCGGACGCGGTTCTACTGCTCGAAGGAGTGTCGCTGGATCGACGAGTCCAACCCAAACCGCTATGTCGGGGATCGCAACTACTTCGACCGCTACCACGGGATGGACATCGCCGACGTCGTGCGCGACCTCGAGTTCATCCGCCCGGACGGCGAAACGCTGATGGCCCAGCCTCATCTGCGCCCGGAAGGCCAGTGGACGCTCAGCGATCTCGAGGCCGTCGGACTCAAGATCGAGAGCCCGAACATCAACGTCGCCCAGGCGATGGGGTTGCCCTCGGGCGACTGGTCAGACGCCTATCGCGAGGGGCTGACCAACGCCACCGGCCGCAACGGCGGGCCGGGTCAGACGCACGTCGAGGCGCTCGACACCCCGTACCCCGCCGGGTAGCACGGTGGCCCGGGTCGTCTTCGAGCCGATCGGCGAGGAGATCGAGTGCGGCGAGAACGAGTCGGTGCTCGACGCCTCGTTCCGCCAGGGTTACTCGTTGGTTCACGGTTGTCGCGAGGGGCAGTGCTCGGCCTGCAAGGCCTATCTGCTCGAGGGCGAGGTCGTGCTGAAGCCCTACTCGAGCTTCGCGCTCTCCGAGAGCGAGGAGGAGCAGGGCTACACCCTGCTCTGCCGGGCGATGCCCGAAGAGGACCTGGTCGTCGAGCTGCTGCACTTCGACCCCGAGGACTACCGCGCCGAGCACCCGATCCGCGAGGGCGCGGCGAGCGTCGCCGGCATCGAGGAGCTGACCCACGACATCTCGCGGCTCGTGCTGTCGATCGAGGAGCCCGAGGATTTCGACTACCGGCCGGGCCACTACGTCGACCTGGTCATTCCCGGCTCTGAAGATCGCCGGTCGTTCTCGATGGCCAACCTGCCGGGCGACGGCCGGATCGAGCTGATCATCAAGCGCTACGAGGGCGGTCGGTTCTCCGGGTTGCTCGAGGACGGAGAGCTGAAGGCCGGCGACCGGCTCGGCTTCGTGGGCCCCTACGGCGCCTTCCACCTACGCGAAGGCGAGCGTCCCGTGCTGATGGTGGCGGGTGGCTCGGGCATGGCGCCCCAGCTCGCCCTGCTGCGCCAGATGGCGCGCGACGGCCACGACGGGCCGGTCCGCTTCTTCTACGGCGCTCGCTCGCGGGCCGATCTGTTCTCGATCGAGGAGATCGAGCAGCTCGGCGCACAGATCGACGACTTCGAGTTCACACCGGTGCTCTCCGACGAGGATTGGGAGGGGGCCGGAGGGCTCGTTCACGAGGCCGTCTCCTCCTACCTCGAGGAGGGCGGCCTCGGCGACGACCTCGAGGCCTATCTCTGCGGCCCGCCGCCGATGGTCGAGGCGGCGACGGAGATGCTGATCGACGTGCGCGGCGTTGACCCCAAGCAGATTCACTTCGACAAGTTCACGACGGCCGTCGCGGCCGGCGACACCGAACAGGAGGCCGGCTTCAGATGACCGAACCGCCAGTCAAGCCACTCGACGATCGGGAGGCGCGCCGCTCGGCGGATGCCGAGCGCTCGTTCCAGTACTTCACCCCGGCCAAGCGGCGGGCGTCGATCTACGAGGACGTGACGATCGACACCCAGCCCTCACCCCGGCGGCACATGGATCGTGGCTGGCAGCTGTCTTTCGACGGCGTCCACGGCGTCTGGTCGGACGATTCGACCCTGCTCGAGGTCGCCGACTGGTACGCCTTCCGCGATCCGGGCGGTTGGTGGGAGCGCCCCTACTACCAGGCGGGCTCGCAGTACGAGCGCCAGATCGAGGGTGCCGTCCGCCAGGCCAACGCCGACCACCTGTTCGACGACTTCAATCCCGACTGGATTGAGTTCCTGCGCTCGAATCTCCAGGTCCCGGCGTTCGTGCAGCACGGGTTGTGGCTGGCGGTGGCCGCGGCCGGACGCGACACGCTGGCCGACTCGATCACCCACGCGGTCGTCATGCAGGCCGCGGTCAAGCAGCGGTTCGCCCAGTCGATGGTGCTTTATGCGCTCGACCTCGAGCCACATTTCGGGCCGATGCCGATCGAACCGGCGCGCGACCGCTGGCTCGAGCACCCGGCGTGGCAGCCGGCGCGCGACTACGTGGAGCGGCTGCGCACGGTGCTCGACTGGGGCGAGACGCTGGTCGCGGTCAACCTCTGTTTCGAGCCGCTGGTCGGCGTTCTGATCCAGCGCGAGCTTGGCATGCGGGCCGCGAGCGCGAACGGCGATAGCGTCACGCCGACGATCGGCCGCGTCGCTCAGCTCGAATGGCAGTGGGTCAATGAATGGACCGGGACGCTGATGGGAATGGTGCTCGGCGACGAGCAGCACGGTGAGCGCAACCACGAGATCGTCGCGGGCTGGATCGCAGACTGGATGCCGCGCGCGATGGACGCCGTCGGCGCGCTGTCGGGGATGGTCGATGAGTTGCCGGTAAGGATCGATTTCGACGCTTCCTGGAAACGGACGCGGGCCGACGCGCAAGCGGTCTATGAGAACGCCGGCGTCGCCGAGATGGTCGGAGCGCCGGCATGACGGAGGGTGCCGACGACAACCGAGCCGGCGGGGACTACGACTACTGCGGGATCGTGATGGCGCGCAGCGCCGAGGGCGACGCGGTCGCCGCCGCGCTGCGCGGCAAGCCGGGCATCGAGATCTTTCAGCAGCCCTCGCTCTGGGACATCCGTGCCAAGGGGCGGCTCGAGATCGACTACGACGAGGTCTCCGAGGAGCTCGGGATTGAGGTCGACGCCTATTCGATCCAGCATGAGATGTCGACCCATTACGGCCGCATGGTCACGACCGACGACAAGCTGATGCTGTTCGCGGACCCGATCGAGGCGATGGAGTTCATGGGCTGAGTGGCCTGAGGCCGCGGGCGACGGCGCTACGCACGGCGCGCCGTGCGCTCGATCCCGTCGATCACCTGCGGCCAGACCCAGCGCGGGAGGTCGTGCCCCATGCGCTCGATCTCCAGCAACTCGGCTCCGGGAATCGCGGCGGCGGTGGCGCGGCCGCCGGAGGGCAGGACGATCCGGTCGCGCATCCCGTGGATCACGAGCGCGGGGATCTCCAGCGATCCGAGCGCGGCGGTCCGATCGCGCTCGGCGAGGATCGCCGCGAGCTGGCGGTCGGAGCCGACATCGGTGCCGCGCGCGGCAGAGCGTCGCACGGCCAGCCGGACGTCCTCGTCGTCGATCTCCGTCCGGTCGAGCGAGCCGATCCGCCGGAAGGTGGCCACCATGTGCTCGACCGCTCGGTTCGCGTCGACGGGCGCCGGCCGCAGGAATTCGAGCAGCATTCGTCGCGCGACCCGGCCGCTGCGCCCATCGCCGGGACGGCCCATGATCGAGGTCAGCGACAGCGCGCGCCCGGGCTGGCGGATCGCGATCTCCTGGGCGATGAACGAGCCGAGCGAGACGCCGACGAGGTGGGCGCCGGCCGGGGCGAGTTCGGCGACCAGGCCGGCGGCGTCGTCGGCCATCTCGCCGAGGGAATAGCTCGGGTTCGGGCGGCGGCGCAGGAACTGCATCGCCGTGACGCCGGGGCCCGGGAGCTTCGTCGAGCGCCCGACATCGCGGTTGTCAAAGCGGATGACCCGGAAACCGCGGTCGACGAGCTCGGCGCAGAACTCGTCGCGCCACCAGACCATCTGGAGTCCTAGCCCCATGACCAGGAGGACCGCGGGATCGGCCGGATCGCCGAGCGACTCGTAGCAGAGCTCGACTGCACCGACCCGGTGGAACTGCTCGGCCACCGGGCTCAGCGCGGGCGCAGCAGCGCGTGAGAGACCCCGTACTCTTCGCCCCCGCCGTAGGCGAAGATCTCCCGCGTCGCGATCAAGAAGAGCCGCCAGGCGCGGATCGCGCGCTTGGCGCCCGCGACCCCGTAGGCGGTCTCGAAGACCGTCTGGATCTTGCCGAGGTTGCACTCGAAGTTCTCGAGCCAGGCATCCGCAGTTCGCGCGTAGTGGCTCCCGTTGAGCCACCAGTCCTCGGCGAGCTCGAGTGGTGACTCCAGCGCACCGAGCCAGCCGTGAACGGGCATCACCCCGCCGCGGAAGAACCGCCGCGTCATCCAGCTGTCCTCGAACTCGTAGCCGCTGCGGGCGTGTGCGAAGACGTGAACGAAAAGCGCGCCGGCGGGGTCGAGGTAGGTGGCGATCCGCCCGAGCAGCGCGGCGTGGTTGCGGACGTGCTCGAACATCTCAATCGAGATCGCGCGATCAAAGCGGCGTTCGCCGAGGTCCAGTTCCGCGACGTTGGCGGTGATGATCTCGAGCTCGAGGTTGCGTGCCGCCGCACGCCCCAGGATCGACCGTCGTTGTGGTGCGGAGTTGCTCAGGCCGGTGACGCGGCAGTTGGGGTAGCGCTCGGCGATCCAGAGCGACAGCGAACCCCAGCCGCAGCCGAGGTCGAGCACTGCCATGCCGTCCTCGAGCCCCGCGCGCCGGCAGGTCAGATCGAGCATCGCCTCCTCGGCGCTCGCGAGGTCGGTCATGCCCGGCTCGTACACCGCCGAGCTGTACTTCAGCCGCGGCCCCAGCACGAGCTCGAAGAACTCGGCCGGGACCTCGTAGTGCTGATCGTTGGCGGCGGCGGTTTCGACCGCGATCGGGCCG
>JACCVG010000200.1 GCA_013698335.1 Thermoleophilaceae bacterium | reverse complement strand
GACTGGTGTCGCGCCCGCCGCGGTGAGCGCGTCCCAGACCGCGACGACGTCGTTCCTCGCCAGGATCAACTCGACCCCGTCCTCGCCCGTGTAGCCCGTGCCACAGACGAGCGCCGACGTGCCGGCGACCTCGACGGTCGAGGTCCGCATGCGGCCCGGCAGCTCACCGCCCGCAAGCGTGGCGAGCAGCGCGCGCGCCGCCGGACCTTGAACGGCGAGCATCGCGAGCTCGTCGGCACGGTCCTCGACCTCGACGTCGAACTCGCCGGCCTGGCGACGGAACCAGGCGAGGTCCTTAGCGTGGTTGCCGGCGTTCGTGACAGTCAGGTAGGAGTGGTCGGGCAGCTGGTAGGTAAAGAGGTCGTCGAGCACGCCGCCGTCCTCGCGACAGAGCACCGAGTACTGGGCGCCCCCGACTTCCAGCTTTGAGACGTCGTTGGAGAGCAGCCGCTGGAGGAACGGCTCGGCATCGGGTCCGCTCGTGGCGACCTGACCCATGTGGGAGACGTCGAAGACTCCGACCGACTCGCGCACCGCGAGGTGCTCCTGGCGAATCCCCTCGTACTGGACCGGCATTTCCCAGCCCGCGAACGGCACGAGCCGCCCGCCCAGCTCGGCGTGGCGCCCGTGAAGCGGAGTTGACAGCAGCTCGATAGCCATCCGTCCAGCGAGGCTAGCGGGGGCCGGCGACGCGGCGTCGCTGGCCCTACTTCAAGAAATCCGGGATGTCTATCTCGGAATCCGGGATCTCGAGCGACGAGCGCTGACCCTCGTCGAGCGAGACTTCCCGTCCGCGGCGCGGACGCGAGCGCTCGCGACGCTTGTCGTGCTTCCCGGTAAAAGGCGTGCGCAGGCCGTCCTTGTCGAAGCCGGTCGCGATCACCGTGACGGCCAGTTGGTCACCCAGCGAATCGTCGATCACCGCCCCGAAGATCGTGTTGCACTGCGGATCGGCGGCCGCCTGGACGATCTCGGCGGCCTCGTTGACCTCGAACAACCCGAGGTCGCTGCCGCCGGTGATGCTCAGCAGGATGCCCGTCGCGCCGTCGACCGAGAGTTCGAGTAGCGGGCTCGAGATCGCCTGGGTCGCCGCTTCGGCGGCACGCCGATCGCCGCTTGCCAGACCGACGCCCATCAGCGCCGAACCAGCCTCGTGCATGATCGTCCGCACGTCGGCGAAGTCGAGGTTGATCAAGCCGGGGACGGTGATCAGATCGGTGATCCCCTGAACGCCCTGGCGCAAGACGTTGTCGGCCTCACGGAAGGCGTCGAGCACCGAGGTGTGCTTGTCGACGATCGCCAGCAGCTTCTCGTTCGGGATCACGATCAGGGTGTCGACCTGCTCACGCAGCTTGTCGATCCCGTCGACGGCCTGGCGGGCCCGGGTGGCGCCCTCGAACTCGAATGGTCGTGTGACGACACCGACCGTCAGGGCGTTGACCTCGTTCTTGGAGATCTCGGCGATAACGGGCGCGGCACCGGTCCCGGTTCCGCCGCCCTCACCGGCGGTCACGAAGACCATGTCGGCGCCCTTCAGCGCATCCTTGATCTCGTCGCGGCTCTCGCTCGCCGCGCCGAAGCCGGCATCCGGGTTGGCGCCCGCGCCGAGTCCGCGCGTCAGATCCGCCCCAATTTGGAGTTTGACATCGGCGTCGCATGCCTGGAGGGCCTGTGCGTCGGTGTTCACCGCGATGAACTCGACGCCCTTCAGCCCGGCATCGACCATGCGGTTAACCGCATTCGTACCGCCGCCACCAACGCCGACGACCTTTATGACGGCCAGATAACTCCCGGTATCCATTCTTGTGTCCTCAGTTGTTACGGCGTCGATCCGAATTGCGGAGGGCCTTTCTCGGGGTCGAGGCTCAACTCGACCCCGGAACTTCCGCTACCGGGGAAAACGCCGGAATTGCAGCACTCTAAGCAGTTTTTCGGGGGGGTGTCAACGCGCGGCAGGATTTCCTGCAGCGCCAGACCCTCAGGTTATAGTCGAGAGTTCGTCATATCTCTACGTTAACTTGAGGGTTGTCGGAAAGGGCCGTTCAGCGCTTTCTGGCGCCCGCTCCGAGACCGCCCGCGACGGGGCGTTCGGGCAGGCTGACATCGATGTAGGAGAGTCCCTCGCCACCGGCGTCGGCCAGCACCGCAGCAACCGCCGCCCACTTCTGATCGAGCCCGCTGTCGTCACCGAACAGGAGCCGCACCCCCCCGCGCAGGAGGACCTCGATCGGCTCGCCGGCCACCACATCGACTCGCTCGATCGCGGTCCCGAGCGGTGGCGGAGCGCCGGCCGCGACCCTGATCGCGCTCAGCGCATCCGCGTCGGTGAGCCGGTCGCCGGTTGGCAGGACTTCGACTTCGATCACCGGGAGGTCAGTCGCGTCGACGCCCTCGAGGAGGAAGCCGTCTGCGGCGACCGGAACGCGCCGGTCACTGGCGTCCTCGAGCACCACGCCGGGCAGCCGTTCGTCGATGTCGATCCGTAGACCGTCGGGAAAGCGCGCCTCCGCGGTGAAGGACCGGATCACTGGGTAGCGGGCCGCTACTCGCTCGAGCTGCGCTCGGTCGAGGTTCAGGGTGGTCATCTTCCTTCCCGCACGGGCGAAATCTCCCTCGATCTGATCCGCCTGACCCGTCGTCAAGCCGACGACGCGTAGCTGCTCGACCCGGAAGAGAGGCAGGTCACGCAGCCAGAAGACGTACAGGCCGCCGAGCAGCAGCAATAGGACCGCCGCGATCGCCAGGGGCCTCGCGGCAGGGGCGAACAGGCCGGTTGCTCGCGCCCCCACCTAGGCCGACCGCTCTCCGCCGAGCAGCGCGACCTCGTACTCGAGCTCAACCCCGAAGGCGTCGCGCACCCGCGCGACCCCGAGCTCCATCAGCGCGAGCACGTCAGCGGTGCTCGCCGCGCCGGTGTTCTCGACGAAATTCGCGTGCTTCTCCGAGAATCGCGCGCCCCCGACCATCAGCCCCTTGCAGCCCGCCGCCTCGAGCAGCTGGCCGGCCGTCCGACCCTCAGTCGCCGCCACGTCCGGATTCTTGAAGGTGGATCCAAAGGTCTTGATCCCGGAGGGCTGCGCGGCGCGCCGGCGATCGCGCAGATCGCCGAGCAGTGCCTTGACCGCTGCCGGATCTGCGGGATGAAGGGCGAACCGCGCGCGGGAGACCACCTCGGCGGGGCCCAGGTTCGACTGCCGATAGGCGAAGCCGAGCTGGTCGGGAGGGCGGCGCTCGGTTCCGCCCGCGCCGGTCACCTCGACCCACTCGAGCACGCACGCGAGCTCTCCGCCGTAAGCGTTGGCGTTCATCCGCACCGCACCGCCAACAGTGCCGGGGATGTTGACGCCGAACTCGATCCCCGCCAACCCGACGCCGGCAGCGGTCGCGGCGACCTTCGGCAGGCGCGCCCCGCCACCGCTGACCAGACCTTCTCCGACGTGCTTGATCGCGACGAGCTCGCCGTCGAGCTTCAGCACCAGGCCGCGGAACCCGGCGTCGGCGACCAGCAGGTTCGACCCTGACCCGATCAGACCGATCACGAGCCGCTCCTCCTCAGCCCAGCGCAACAGGGCTTCGAGCTGGTCGACGTCGCCGGGACGGGCGAAGTAGTCAGCTGGGCCGCCGGTCCGAATCGTCGTCAGACGGGCGAGCGGATAGTCACGGGCCGTCCCGCTCGGAGGCGCGCTCATCGGCCCTGACCACCCGAGACGACGATCGACTCAGCCACACGATCGACGTCCCCGGCGCCGAGCGTCAGCACGTAATCACCTTCGCGAGCGATGGTGCCGACGAGCGTCGCGGCGTGGTCGAGCGTCGGCATCCAGTACACCGGGCGGCCGTCCCCCTCGTCCGCAGCCGCGGCCGCCACCGACCACCCGCTGACACCCGGGAAGTCCTCCGCTCGCTCGCGCGCCGGGTAGATCTCGAGCACGCAGACGATGTCGGCCAGCGCGAGTGCGGCACCGAACTCGGCCGCGAGGCGCTCGGTCCTCGAGTAGAGATGGGGCTGGAAGCAGGCAATCACGCGACCGGGCGCCGAGGCTCGGGCAGCTTCGAGCGTGGCACGGACCTCGGTGGGGTGGTGGGCGTAATCGTCGAAGACCGTCGCGCCGGTGGCCATCCTTCCGCGCGGCTCGAACCTGCGTCGCGCGCCGGAGAAGCTGCGCAGACCACGCGCGACCTGCTCCACCGACAACCCCGTCCGCAAGCACGCCGCGAGCGCCGCGAGCGCGTTCAGGATGTTGTGAGTGCCCGGGACAGCGAGCCTGAGCTCGACGCCTTCGACTTCGAACCGGCTGCCCAGGTCTCCGTGGGTGATGACATCCGCCCGGACATCGCCTTCCTCGACACCGAACGAGGACAGCTCTGCGTGCTCGGTGAGCCCGAGCTCACCGAGCAGTGGATGCCAGGCGATCGCGGCGGGCGCCGAGGCGGCGAAACCGGCAAACGCCGATCGCAGCTCACCGAGCGAGCGCCAGTGTGAGTGGTGGTCGAGCTCGACGTTGGTGAGGACCGCGACCTCCGGCGTAAGGGCGAGGAACGAGCGATCCGATTCGTCGGCTTCGATGACCGCCCATTCGCCGGCTCCCCAGCCGGCGTTCTGGCCCGTCGAGCGCAGATCCCCGCCGATCAGGTATCCCGGATCTTGTCCGGCATCGCGCAGGACGTGGGCGACCATGCCGGCCGTGGTCGTCTTCCCGTGGGTCCCCGCGACCGCGATCACGCGCTTCAGCGCCGCGACCTCGGCCAGTAGCTCGCTTCGATGCAGAACCGGGAGGTCGCGGGAGCGAGCCTCGGCGAGCTCGAGGTTGTCCTCTCCGATCGCCGTCGAGACGACGACCTCGCCCCCGTCGCGTGGAAGATTGCCCGGATCGTGCCCGATGCTGACGTTGATCCCACGCTTGGCGAGGCGATCGAAGTAGGGCGAGCGTGCCGCATCAGACCCGCTGACCTCGGCGCCGAGTGAATCTGCGACTGCGGCGAGCCCGCTCATCCCGGCGCCGCCGACGCCGATCAGGTGGAGCCTCCGTCCTTGCCACGCGGCCTCGGGCCGCTCGTCCGCCATCACAGGGCCGCCAGAACCTCGGCCGCGATCTGCTGCGCGGCGTCGGGGCGAGCGAGCTCGAGCGCCGAGTCGCCCATCGCGCGGAGCCGACCGGGCGAGCTCAGGAGGTCCCCGACCTCGCGCGCGAGACGGGGCCCATCGAGCTCCCCATCAGCGATGATCACGGCTGCCTCGCCCTCGGTGAGCCAGCGAGCGTTCAGCGTCTGGTGATCGCCGGTCGCGTGCGGGTACGGCACGAGGATCGCCGGCAGCCCGGCGGCCGCGAGCTCGAAGACGGACCCGCCCGCTCGCGCAACAACGAGATCGGCGGCGGCGAGTGCGTCCGCGAACGGCTCGACGTAGGCACGCAGCCGGTAGTGCGATGGCGATCCGAGCGCCTCCAGCCGGCCTGCGACCTCGGCGTGGTCCCGCTCACCGCTCACGTGCAGTACGGCGCAGGGCGCCGTCTCGCCGAACGCGTCGATCGCGGCGTGGTTGATGGTGCGAGCCCCGAGCGATCCACCGAAGACGAGCAGACAGGGCTGATCTCCGGCCAGGCCGAAGCGCGCCCGCGCAACCGCGCGATCGGCCGCGAGAATGTCGGTCGGGATAGGACGGCCGGTGACGAGGTAGCGATCGTTGTCCCGTCCCTCGATCGGAAAGGCCAGGAACGTCCTCCGCGCGAGCGGAGCGAGCATGCGGTTGGTCACGCCCATGTGGCTGTCGGCCTCGAGCAGGAAGACCGGCAGCCGCAGCGTGCTCGCGGCGGCCGCGACCGGCCCCGAGACGTAGCCCCCGGCCCCGATGACAGCGTCGGCTCGCAGCCGCCTGAGCAATCTGCGCGCT
>JACCVG010000198.1 GCA_013698335.1 Thermoleophilaceae bacterium | reverse complement strand
GCGCGACCCCGCGTGAGCTGGCGGCGATCGCGTCGCCGGTCGCGCTGCTCGCAAGCAGCGAGCACACGCCCGGCCTGGCCCAGCGCCTCTACGAGTCGGCGACGATGTGGCTCGGCGAGCGTGCGACAATCGCCGTGGCCAAGGTCCAAGGCGTGGCCGAGGCGACCGGCGCGAGCAAGATCGCGGCAATCACCGCGTCGTCGGCTGCGATCGCCGGTGGCGGAGTTGCGGCGATCGACGCCCGCGAGGAGCCGGACCGGGACCGGCGGCCCCAGCGCGCAGCGGTCAGCGAGACGCGCCACCAAGACGGCCTCAGCCCGCCGGCCGTCGTCGCGCCGGCACCGACACCGGAACCGGCCGCGGCTTCGCCCGCGCCGGAACCGACGTCCGATCGAGGCGGGGATTCCGCGCGACGGGCCGACGAGCGGAGCCCGCGTGAGGCGTCGCTCGCCGACACATCGGCAAGCCGACCGGCGGAGCCCCCGAGCGAGGAGTTCCTCCCCGCGGGAACCCCGCAACCGGTCACAGGCGGCGGAGGGTCGGGCGGCGGGGGTAAAGCAACCAGCCCTGAGCCCGAGGACGGCGGCTCGAAGAGCCCGGACGGCGGCGAGTTCAGCCCGTAGCGGCGATCGGGCGGCCCTCGCCCGGGCAGCCCGGCGAATATCCTTCGCCGCGATGGCGGCCGAGCCCACCGAGAAGCCGACGATTGCCCCGATCGTCGGCCCCGACGATCCGCGCCGGTTCACCGATTCGGGAATCGAGATCCAGCCGCTGTACACCGAGGCCGACGTCGCCGACGACCTGCAAGGCCGGCTCGGCGAGCCCGGCGAGTACCCCTATACACGCGGGGTCCACGAGGAGATGTACCGCTCGCGACTCTGGACGATGCGCCAGTACGCCGGCTACGCGACCGCCAAGGAGACCAACGAGCGGTTCCGCTATCTGATCGAGCACGGCTCCACCGGCCTCTCGATGGCGTTTGACCTGCCGACCCAGCTCGGCCGCGACTCCGATGACCCGCTCTGCCTCGGCGAGGTCGGCCGCACGGGCGTCGCGATCGACACGATCGACGACATGCGGCGCGTGTTCGACCAGATCCCGCTCGACGAGGTCTCGACCTCGATGACGATCAACGCCCCCGCCGCCTGCCTGCTGCTGCTCTACGAGCTGCTCGGCGAGGAACAGGGCGTCAAATCGACCGCGCTGCGGGGGACGACCCAGAACGACATCCTCAAGGAGTACATCGCCCGCGGGAACTTCATCTACCCGCCCGTCCCGGCGATGCGCCTGACGACCGATCTGTTCGCCTACTGCCACGAGCGGGTACCGAAGTGGAACACGATCTCGATCTCCGGCTACCACATGCGCGAGAAGGGCTGCTCGGCCGTCCAAGAGGTCGGCTTCACGCTCGCCAACGGGATCGCCTACGTCCAGGCCGCGCTCGACGCCGGCCTCGGGGTCGACGAGTTCGGTCCCCGTCTGGCGTTTTTCTTTAACGGTCACAACAACGTCTTCCAGGAAGTCGCCAAGTTCCGCGCCGTGCGACGGATGTGGGCCCGCATCATGAGGGAGCAGTTCGGCGCGACCGACCCGCGCTCGATCACGCTGCGCTTCCACACCCAGACCGGCGGCGTGACGCTCGCCGCCCAGCAGCCGGAGAACAACATCGTCCGGGTCGCCCTCCAAGGGTTCGCGGCGGTCTGCGGCGGGACCCAGTCGCTGCACACCAACGGCTTCGACGAGGCGCTCGCGCTGCCGACCGAGCGCGCCGCACGGATCGCGCTGCGGACCCAGCAGATCATCGCCCACGAGTCCGGCGCCACAGATTCGGTCGACCCGTTCGCGGGCTCCTACATGATCGAGGCGCTGACCGACGAGATCGAGGAGCGCGCCCAGGCCCTGATCGACAAGGTCGGTGAGCTCGGTGGTTCGGTCGAGGCGATCCAGTTCATTCGCGCCGAGGTCGAGGAGTCGGCCTGGGGCTATGACCAGCGCTACAAGCAGGAGCAGGACATCGTCGTCGGCGTCAACAAGTTCGTCACCGAGCAGGTCGAGGACGTCGAGATCCTGCGCGTCGACCCGCGCTCCGAGCAGGAGCAGGTCGACCGGCTGAAGGCGTTCAAGGCCGACCGCGACCAGCCCGCGGTCGAAAAGCGGCTGGAAGAGCTCCGAGTGGTCACCAAGGGCGATGGGAACCTGCTGCCCCCGATCCGCGCCGCTCTCAAGGACCGCGCATCGATCGGCGAGGTCTGCGGCGTCATGCGCGAGGAATTCGGCGAATACAAGGAGGCTTGAACCCGATGTACGAAGCCCTGCTGGTCGTGCACATCCTGGCCGTGATCATCACCTTCGGAGTGACCTTCACCTATCCGGTCTGGGAGGTCGCGGCGCGCCGCGACGGCGCCCGCTCGATCCCCTACTACCTACGCGTCAACCGGATGCTCGACCGCCGCGTCACCTCGCCGGGCGTCGGGGTGGTCCTGCTGGCCGGGATCGGCCTCGTGCTGGTCGGCGGCTTCTCCTTCGGCGATCCGTGGATCAGCGCCGCGTTGCTGATCGTCATCGTGCTCGGCGGTCTCGCCGGAGCGTTCTTCATCCCCAACGCCACGAAGCTGATCGAGCTCGCCGAGCGGGACATCGCAGCAGCCGGGTCCGGCGAAGTCACGCTCAGCGAAGAGTTCGAGCGCGGCGCCAAGCTGCGCGCACGAGTGGGCGGATTCGCGGGGCTGCTGGTCGTGGTCGCGCTCGTGCTGATGGTCGTCAAGCCTTAGCGGGCGGACGCTCTCACCGTCATAAACGGGGCAGGATCGATCGACGAGCCGTGGAAGCACGCCAGATGACCGATATCGAGGTATCGAGAACGCTGGTCAAATCACCGCCGGAGCTCTGGACCGAGCTCGAGGGCGGGGTGATCGGCGAGGCGATCGGAGAAGTTCGCACCCGAACCACGGAGCCGGACCGTGCGCTCGCCTGGGAGGCCGAAGGCGTGCGCGGCACCGCGGTTCTCGAGCCATCCGGCTGGGGAACCAAGGTCACCTTGACGGCCGAGATTGAGCGGATCGAGGCACAGGTCGCCCGCGGTGGGCTCTGGGCACGCTGGCGTGCCGCGCCCCCGCCCCCACCCGCCAAGCCCCAGCGCGACCCGGTCGAAGTCGAGCGCAGCCTCGAGGTGCTGCTCGACGACCTCGGTTCCGCGCACCGCAAGAAGCCCTTCGCCCGCGACTAGCCTGGGTCAGTCGACGGGGCCGGCGCTCACGCGCACCTCCCTACCGCGACGCTCGATCGAGACCCGCTCCAACGCCCCGCCGGGGGTGTCGACCAGGACGGCATCGCCGCGGTCGGAATCCTCGAGCGTGGCCGTCGTGCCCTCGATCCCGTCGAGGCCGATCGTCAGCGCGTAGACGGCGTCGGCGGCCTCCGAGCGCAACCCGACCATCGAGCGCGGAACCGCCTGGCCGAAGCCGGAGAACAGCAAGCCGGCCGGCGGCGTCTGCTGGCCGCGGACAGTACCGATCGTCACTTCCTCGCCGGCGGGCGCGTCGCTCAGCCGGCCCGCGAAGGGCCCGGGCGCTGACAGGCCGAGCCCGGTGCCGATCCGATCGACCGCCACCGTCGGGCCGAGCTGCACGAACCGGCGGTAGATGTGCGGCTCATCGGCGTCGAGCTGATCGACGACGATCAGGGCGACGTCGGGGCGGTAGAGGAGCAACCGCGAATGGCGGACGTCCTGGTGCAGGAGGCGAGGATTGTGGGCGAGCAGCGCGTGCCAGCCGTCGCCCTCCCCGATTGCATCGAGCCCGCTGCCGTAGAACGGGCGCAGCCGATCGGCGAAGTCGACCCCGTCGACGGTCAACGTGCTGTGGGCGGTCGCCGAGCCTGCGTAGTCGCCGGGCAGCCGCTTGCCCACCCGGCCGCTATCGGCGACCACATGGGTCCCCGAGGCGAACAGCTCGAAGCTGAGCTCATCGGCGTGCTTGTGCCAGCGGTTGAAGTAGCCGGCGGCGAGCGCGAGCAGATCGCCGCGCCCGGGGTCGCGGATCGCCGCGAAACCGGACTCGAAGAACGCGCGCGCGCCGTCCACGCGCGCGCTGCGGGAT
>JACCVG010000191.1 GCA_013698335.1 Thermoleophilaceae bacterium | reverse complement strand
ACGTTGTTCCCGTCGCCGACGTAGGCGACTTTCAGCCCGTCGGTCGATCCGAACCGCTCGCGAAGGGTCAGCAGGTCGGCGAGTGCCTGACAGGGATGGTGATCGGCGCTCAGCATGTTCACGATCGGAATGTCGGAGTAGCGGGCGAGCTCCTCGAGGTTGGCGTGGGCTCCGGTGCGCACGCCGAGCACGTGGAGGAATCGCGAGAGGACGAGCGCCGTGTCGCGGAGCGCCTCTCCGCGTGATATCTGGAGCTCCTCGCCGCGCAGCACCACCGGGTGGCCGCCGAGCTCTGCGACCCCGACCTCGAACGAGACACGCGTGCGCGTCGAAGGTTTCTCGAAGAGGAGCCCCACGCTGCGCCCCTCGAGCGACCGGGCGGCGCGGCGGTCGCGCTTGAGCTCGAGCGCGCGATCGAGAAGGGCGACCAGCTCCTCGCCGGTCAGCTCCTCGCCGGTGAGGAAATGGCGTGGGGGATTCACCGTGAGATCGTAGTAGAGGATGAAAGTTCACCCCGATCGTGCGAGCCTACGCGTGCTGAGCTGGAACCTGTTCCATGGCCGCGATCGCCCGCCGGATCCATCGCTCTACACGCGTCGCTCGAAGTGGGGCCGCCGTCCCGAGCGGGGCGCGCTCCACGCCCAGGTCAATCGGTCGCTGTTGCCAGAGTTCAGTGCAGCGCTGGCGCGCGATCCCTGGGGCGTGGCGCTGCTCCAGGAGGTCCCACCGCGGTGGCTCGCGCCGCTCTGCGCTGCGACCGGGGCGGCCGGCGCCAGCGCGCTCACCGCTCGCTTCTTTGGTATGGGCCTGCGCGGCTGGCTCGCGGACTTCAACCCCGATCTCGTCGGGGCGTGGGAGGGAGGCTCCAACCAGCTACTCGTGCGCCCTCCGTGGCGGATCGAGGAGGTCAGCCGACTGACGCTCACGCGTGAGCCGCAGCGCCGGCGGATGGTCGGAGTGCTCGCTCGCGACGCGCACGGGGCTTCGCTTGCGATCGGCAACGTCCACCTCAGCGTCCACGACCGAGCGGCCGCGGCGCTCGAGGCCGAACTCGCGGCCGCGCGTCTGGACCGCTGGTCGGGTGGCGCGCCGATGCTCCTCGGTGGCGACTTCAACCTGCGTCCCGAGAGTTCGCCTGAGATCTTCGACCTCCTCGAGCGGCGGTTCGGATTGACGGGCGCAGAGGTCCCGAGCGCGATTGATCATCTACTCGTTTCCGGGGCCGATCGCTCACCGACCGCGTCCCCTCTCCCCAATGGCTGGCGCGAGCCGGTCGACGCCGGGACCGGACTTCGCCTGCGCCTATCGGATCACGAGCCGGTGGTCGCCGAGTTCGCGCTGCGAGCCCGGCGGGTAGGGTGATGCACGCGTCGACCAACCAGGAGGAGCAGAGAGATGGCAGACAGCAGCTCAGCGAAGAAGCCGGCGGCGAGGAAGCCCGCCGCTAAGAAGCCTGCGGCCCGCAAGCCTGCGGCCCGCAAGCCTGCCGCCAAGAAGCCTGCCGCCAAGAAGCCTGCCGCCAAGAAGCCTGCCGCCAAGGCCTCGGCCAGCCGCGCCGCCACGTCCGCCAAGCGCGCGAAGCCGGCGGCCAAGAAGCCGGCGGCCAAGAAGAAGCCTGCGGCCCGCAAGCCTGCCGTTAAGAAGCCCGCGGCCCGCAAATCCGCCGCCAGGCGTTCACAGGCCGCTCCCGATCTCGCCGGCAAGGCGATCAACGAGTTCCGCGAAGCGCTCCAGAGCGGTGCCCCGCCGAGCTTCGTGATCCTCACCCGTGAGCGGATGGAGGAGGTCATGGACGAGGCCGTCAAGCGTGGACGGGTGACCGTCGATGACGCCCAGAGCGTGGTCCAGACGCTGCTCGATCGCGCCCGTAAGGAGACCAACGACGTCGTCCAGGACCTCGAGAAGCTGATCCAGCGCGGGCGCTCCGAAGTCGAGTCGGCGACGACCAAGGTTCGTACCCGTGCGGTGCGGACCGGCGATCCCGCGCTGGCCCAGGTCGATCGCGTCCGGCGTGCCGCCGGTGTCGGGCCGAGCTTCCCGGTACTCGGCTACGACGATCTGACTGCCGCGCAGGTCAGCTCACGGCTGACGACCCTCAGCCCGGCCGAGCTGCGCAAGGTCCGCGACTACGAGAAGCGCAACGCCAACCGCAAGTCGGTGCTGAACTCGATCAGCACCAAGCTCGGCTAGACGCCCAGCGACGCCGACGATCTCGGAGAGCCCTCCAGAGCGGGCCGCCCGCCCGGCGCGCGGTGCCGAGGTCGAGCTGACGATCGACGGGCTGGCATTCGGCGGCGCCGGGGTCGGCCGCGCCGACGGGTACGTTGTGTTCGTCGCCGGTGCAGTGCCCGGCGATCGTGTGCGCGCCGCGCTCACCAAGCGCAAGCGGGCGTTCGCCGAGGCGAGAGTGGTCGAGCTGCTCGAGCCGAGCCCTGACCGCATCGAGCCTCGCTCGGCGCACCCGGGCGCGCCGTGGCAGGTCCTTCCCTACGCGCGTCAGCTCGAGCACAAGCAACGGCTCGTCGTCGAGGCGCTCGAGCGGATCGGCCGCTTCGAGGCGCCGCCGGTCACCGAGATCGTCCCAGCCGTCGAGCAGTGGAACTACCGCAACAAGCTCGAGTACTCCTTCGGTGGCGCCTCAGACGGCGGCGAGCTCGTGCTCGGCTTTCATCGTTCGGGGCGCTGGAACGAGATCGACGACGTGTCCGCGGACGTGCTCGCTTCGGCGTCGGTCGACGAGGTCCGGGAGGCCGTCAAGCGCTGGTGCCGGGAACAGGGGCTCTCGACCTGGGATCGCCGCGATCACCACGGCTTCCTGCGCAACCTCGTCGTCCGCGAGGGACGTCGCAGCGGCCAGGTCCAGGCGCGGCTGATCACCGGGCCCGGAGAGTTCCGCCACGACCAGTTCGCCATCGCGACCGAAGCCGACGCGGTCCTCTGGACCGCAACGCCGGCGCTTTCGGAGACAACCCGTGACGGCACGACCCGCCTACTCCAAGGTGAGCGCCAGATCGACGAGGAGCTGACGGTCGCCGGGCGGCGCCTGCGCTTCAAGATCTCGCCCGAGGCGTTTTTCCAGACCAACACCGAGATGGCCGAGGTCCTCTACTCGAAGGCGATCGAGCTGGCCGCGCTCGATGGCAGCGAGCGGGTGTTCGACCTCTTCTGCGGGATCGGGACGATCGCGCTCGCGCTGGCCTCCCGCTCGCGCGAGGTGTGGGGGCTCGAGATCGTCGAGCAGGCGATCGGCGACGCGATCGCCAACGCCGAGCTCAACGGGGTCTCCAACGTGCAGTTCTTCGCCGGCGATGTCCGGACCGCGATGCGACCCCTGGTCGAGAAAGCCGGCAAGCCCGACCTCGTCGTACTCGACCCGCCGCGCGCCGGCCTTTCCCAGAAGATCGTCCGCCGCGTGCTCGAAGCCGAGGCCAACCGCATCGTCTACGTCTCCTGCAACCCCTCCACGCTCGCCCCCAACGCCCGCCAAATCGTCGACGCCGGCTACGAACTGAGAACAGTCACCCCCGTCGACATGTTCCCCCAGACACCCCACATCGAATGCGTCGCCCTCTTCGAACGCCGACCCGCCTAGCCACCAAAAACGTGGATCGGGCGGATCGACGAGGGGAGCAAAGCCCCGAGTAGCTACGCCGCGAACCGCTCCGAAACCTTCGACCAATCGACGACGTTCCACCAGGCATCGATGTAATCCGGGCGCTTGTTCTGGTACTTGAGGTAGTACGCGTGCTCCCAGACGTCGATCCCCAGCAGCGGGGTCTTGCCGTCTGAGATCGGGTTGTCCTGGTTCGGCGTGCCGACCACCGCGAGCCCGGAGCCATCCTTGACGAGCCACGCCCAGCCGGAGCCGAACTGACCGCCGCCGGTCTCCTTGACCTTTGTCTTGAAGTCCTCGAAGGAGCCGAAGGCCGCGTCGATCGCCGCGGCGAGATCGCCGTCGGGGGCGCCGCCACCGTCAGGCGACATCGACTCCCAGAAGAGCGAGTGGTTGAGGTGACCGCCGCCGTTGTTGCGAACGGCGCCGCGCTTGGCCTCGGGCACCTTCGAGAGGTCGGCGATCACGTCCTCGATGGCGGCGTCGGCGAGGTCGGTGCCCTCGAGCGCCGCGTTGGCCTTATCGACGTACGCCTGGTGGTGCTTGTCGTGATGGACCTTCATCGTCGCCTCGTCGATGTGCGGCTCGAGCGCGGCGTAGTCGTAGGAGAGCGGCGGTACTTCGTAAGCCATTGGGTACTCCTCGTGCGGTTCGTTGGAAAAGGGCTTCGCAAGCTAACAGCTGCCCGCTGCGGCGTTCGCGAAACCTTCATGTCCGAGCGTGTCGACGCTGTACCGTCCCGGAGATGGGGGAGCCCGGCCTGCGCAGACGTGAGTTCCTGGAGCGCTCCGCGTACGCGGCCGGGCTGGCCGGCATGACGTCCTTGGGCGCCGACACGCTTCTCGAGCAGGCCGCCGCCGCCGCTACACGGGCGTCAGGATTGCCGCGGCCGCGCAACGTACCGATCGACCACTTCGTGATCCTGATGATGGAGAACCGCTCCTTCGATCACTACTTCAGCTGGGCCGACGACGTCGCGGACGCGGTTCAGGATCAGGCGTTCAGGACGCCCGACGGGCGAAAGTTCAAGACGCGCTCGGCGACCGAGACGCTCGGGCGCCCCTACCAGGGTTGCGGCCACCCCGACCCGGGCCACGGCTGGGACTCCGGCCGGGTGCAGCTGCGCAGAGGCTTTCTCGCCAAGGGCTCGGGCAACGACGAGTTCGCGCTCACCTACTACAAGGAGGGCGAGCTGGGCTTCATCCACGCGGCGGCGCGCAACTACACCCTGTACGACCGCTACTTCTGTTCGCTGCTCGCCTCGACCTTCCCCAACCGCTACTACAAGTGGTCGGCGCAGTCGGGCGGGAAGATCAACAACGATCTGCCGATCGGGACGGGCGGCAACCAGTGGGAGACGATCTTCGACCGCGCTCTGAAGAAGGGGTTGACGATCGGCTACTACTTCAACGACCTTCCGTTCGCGGTCGTCTGGGGCCCCCGCGCCGCGGGCTGGCTGCGCCCGATGTCGCAGTACTACCTCGACGCTGCTCTCGGGACGCTCCCGAACATCGCGATCGTCGACCCGCCGTTCGCCGACGGCGGTGGCGGCTCGGGGATGTCTGCCGACGAGCACCCGCTCGGCGACGTCCGCCTCGGCCAGGCGTTCATGGCTGACGTCGCCAACGCGTTCGTCGAGTCGCCCAACTACCGCAGGGGTGCGATGTTCATCACCTACGATGAGTGGGGGGGCTTCTTCGACCACGTCCGCCCGCCGAGCGTGCCCGACAACCGCGCCACAGCCGACCTCGACACCGATTTCGGCCAGATGGGCTTTAGGGTGCCCGCGGTCGCGATCTCGCCCTGGGCGCGGAACTTCCATCCCGACCGCAGCGCCAGGATCCGGCACGGGCTCTACGGCCATGAGTCGATACTGAAGTTCATCGAGTACCGCTTCGGGCTCGGTGCCCTGGTCAAGCGCGATGCTCGTGCCCACAACATCGGTGCGAGCTTCAACTGGAATCGCAAGCCGGACTACAACCCGCCCGACCTCCCGGACCCCCCGGCCGTCGCGGGCGGGCTGTGCAGCCGCGGCGGCGAGGAGTTCTCCCGCCCGCCCGTCGAAGACCCCGGGGCCGCCCACGCCAACGACCTCGCCGGCCTGCGCGAGCTCGCCGAGCGGCTCGACTTCCCGGTCCTCGACGGCGGCCTCGAGGAGACCTTCCGGCTGCCCGACTCGGTCCGCCGTGCGCACCTCGGCCGACCGTAGGGCTGCAGCCGCTAGTAAGGCGGCAGCTCCGCGTACCAGTCCCCGAGCTTGCGGAACGCGGCCCAGAAGTCGCGCTTGGCCTGCTCGTCGTCGAGCGAGGCCTCGATGTCGGGGACGTGCAGCAGATCGATGCTCGGCGTGAGCTCTTGGATCACGCCCGGCTCCGGCTTGACCGGCCGCGCGAGGGGGAGCCCGAGCTCGCCGAGCTCCTCGAACGCCTGATCGCCGAGCGTTACGACGATCCGCGGGGCGACGATCGCGATCTCCTCGTGTACACGGCCGCGGCACTCGGGTGCGGAGAGCTCGGTATCGGCGACCGGGCACTTGATGAAGACCGTCCCGTAGACCACCAGCGGGTCGATCCCGAGCCGCTTGAAGCTCTTCATCAGAGCGCTTCCAGACCGACCGTAAAAGGCCACGCCTTCCTCGATCTCGGCGGCCGCCGGTGCGTATTTGACGAGCATGATGTCGGCCTGGGGATGGCCTGAGCCGAGTACCGGCATCACGTTGCCGCGCGGGCAGTGCTCGCAGGCCTGGATTTCCCGGGTGAGCTGGTTGAGCTCGCGGATAGCTCGCTCGAGGTACTTCTCGCGGATCTCGTCTTCGGTCGCAGGCATCCGGGCAGCTTGATTTGACGTTTTCGGCTGCTGTCCTCGTGTCTGCATCAGTCCTTGCCTCTTCGCCGTCGTCGGGCCGCTCCCTTCGCGGTTCCCCGGCCTGAGGCTCCCGGACCCTTCGTCTGGATGAACTTGAGCGCCTGGACGTAGAGCAGGCTCTGCCGGCGGCGGACGATGTCGGCCTCGCGGAGCGATTCGAGGAACTCCTCCGGGCCATCGAAGCGCCGCATCCGGATCCGCACCGAGCCGAGCCCCTGCGCGACGTGGCTGTCCGATCCGGCGCCGGCGACGATCCGGTACTTGGAGGCGAAGCGGGCGGCCTCCTCGTTGAACGAGGCGATCGCGACCCGGGCGTTGAAGACCTCGATCGCGTCGATCTCCTCGACGATCCCGAGCAGGTGCTCGTAGTCGGGAACCGAGTGCATCCGGTCGAACGGGTGCGGGACGTAGACGAGCCCGTTCTGGCGCCGGATCTCGGCGATCGTCTCGGCGAGCGTGAGGCCGCGCTCGATCTTCTCTTCGATGAACAGGCCGATGACCTCGCCCTGGTCGGCTGTCTTGACCTCCTCGGCGACGATCACCTCGACGCCGTACTCGGCTGCGAGCTCACGAGCGGCGTGCGCGCCTGAGACCTCGTTGTGGTCGGTGATCGCGATCGCGCCGAGACCGACGTCGCGCGCGGTCTCGAGCAGCGTCTCGACCGGCGTCGCGCAGTCGTGCGAATGGTCGGTGTGCATGTGGAGGTCGACCTCGATCAGCGGGCGCGAGCCGAGGCGCTTGCGGAGCGCCGGCTCCCCGCGCTCGTCCTTGCGCCGCGCGGCAATCCGCTCGTACATGTCCTCGAACCGGTCGGCGGCGGCCGACCAGGCGAGCTGCGGAGCCGCACGCTCGATCCGGGCGCGCAGGTGCTCGCGCAGCTGGGCGTCCTCGATCAGGCGGGTGATCTGCGCCCCGAGCGTGTCGGCGTCCTTGGGCATGAACAGCAGTCCGAGCTCTCCCTCACGCAGGATGTCCTCGTACTCCGGCAGCCGTGCTGCAACCGGCACGGCCCCAGCGGCGAGCGCCGAGAGCAGCGTCTGGGGCGAAGGATCGATCCCGGTCGAGGCGAGTACGGCGATGTGGGCCTTGGCGAGCAGCTCGGATGCGCCACCGGCCGAGGGGCCGACGAAGTTGACGCGATCGCGCAGGCTGCGCGCGAGCGGCGTGACCGGTTGCGGCGGCATCACTGGCGACCAGATGGTTGCGCGCCAGGGCAGGGTCGCGGACACCTGTCGCAGGGCGCGCAGGAAGACCCGCTGCGCCGGCCGCTCCTCGGTCGCGAGGAAGACGATGTCGAAGATCCCGTCCGAGGAACGGGCGGCCGGCGGCGCGGGGTCCGCTCCGGGCGGGATCAGCTCGTAGTCACCGGGAAAGAACCGCCGCAGCAGATCCGCCGTCGCCGCGAAGCTCGCGCTGCGGCCATCGAGCCGACCGAAGAACAGCTCGAAGAACCGCCGCACCACCTGCGTGGAGATGACCCGCTCGGCGGAGGAGTGGAAGCTGCCGACATTGAGCGCTCGGGAATGGCGCAGCGCCACCGAGGCGACGCTCGGGGCGAACGGCTCGTGGACGTGGACGAAGTCGAACGCGCCGTGCTCGAGCAGCTGCTCAATCGTGCGCGAAGCGTTCGCCGTCAGCGGCAGCCCACCTCCGCGCCGCCCGGGAGATCCCGGGACCGCTTGGCCGACCGCGAGTACGGGCGGTGCTCCGGCGGCGAACGGAGCAGCCGGATCGGCCTCGACCTGGGCGACGAGCGCACGCGACTCGCGGATAAGCGTGCGCGACTCCGAGGGCGCGACCACCACGACCTCGTGGCCGCGACCGCGCAGCTCGCCGGTGAGCCGGTCGACGTAGGTGTTGACGCCGTTGACCTGCTCCCAGGGGAAGGGAGTGACCTGGGCGATCCGGAAGCGCGAGCTCGGCACGGATCGAGGATAGAGCCGTCAGGCCGGCGGCCGCAGTCGCGACCGCCGGGGCGGGTTACGCGCTTTCGCGCACCCGCACCTTGCCCTTGCCGGGGAGCTTCGGCGCTCCGCCGTGCTCGGCGATGAACGCCTCGGTGTTGTCGCGGGCTATCGAGTCGGGCACCTGGACCGGCGGCGACTTCATCAGGTAGGAGCTCGGGCCCTCGAGCGGACCGCCGATGCCGTGGTTTAGCGCCAGCTTGCAGCAGCGCACCGCGTCGGTGACGATCCCGGCCGAGTTCGGCGAGTCCCACACCTCGAGCTTGAGCTCCAGGTTCAGCGGCACGTCGCCGAAGGCCTGGCCCTCGACGCGGATGTGGGCCCACTTGCGATCAGTCAGCCACGGCACGTAGTCCGAGGGCCCGATGTAGACGTCGTCCTTGGGCAACTCGTGCTCCATGATCGACGTCACCGCGTTGGTCTTGGAGATCTTCTTGGACTCCAGCCGCTCGCGCTCGAGCATGTTGTAGAAGTCCATGTTGCCGCCGACGTTGAGCTGCGAGGTGCGCAGCATCTTCACGCCACGATCGCCGAACAGGCGGGCGAGCTGGCGATGGACGATCGTCGCGCCGACCTGGGACTTGATGTCGTCGCCGACGATCGGCAGCCCCTTCTGCTGGAAGCGGTTGCCCCAGTACTCCTCGCGTGCGATGAACACCGGGATGCAGTTGACGAAGCCACAGCCGGCCTCGAGG
>JACCVG010000076.1 GCA_013698335.1 Thermoleophilaceae bacterium | reverse complement strand
GGCGCCCTGATCTTCACCGTCACCGCGGTCTACTTCGTCCGCGACGTCGGCATGAACCCCTTCCAGCTCGTCCTCTGCGGGACGGTGATGGAGCTGGCGATCTTCGTCTTCGAGGTGCCGACGGGGGTGCTCGCGGACACCTACAGCCGCCGTGCGTCCGTCATCGTCGGCACCCTGATCCAGGGAGCCGCGTTCGTCCTCGTCGGGGCGATCCAGAGCGTCCCGGCGGTGCTCGCCGGGTATGCGATCTGGGGGCTCGGCTGGACGTTCGAGAGCGGCGCGCTCCAGGCGTGGATCGCCGACGAGCTCGGCACCGAGCGCCTGCCTTCGGTGTTCCTGCGCGGCGCCCGCATCTGGTACGTCGGCGCGCTCGCGGGCATCTGCCTCAGCGTCGCGATCGCGAGCTACGACCTCGGGCTCGCGATCATCGCCGGCGGTGCGCTCAACGTTCTGCTCGGGCTCTTCCTCGTCCTGACGATGCCCGAGACCGGCTTCGCGGGCCGCCGTGCGGAGGAGGGCGAGGCGGCGGGGCCGGCCGCGTTCGTCCGCACCGCGCGACAGGGAGCCCGCATCGTCCGGGGCCGGCCGGTGCTGCTCCTGCTCCTCGCGATCGCGTTCTTCTCGGGGATGTGGAGCGAGAGCTTCGATCGGCTTTGGGAGGCGCATTTCCTCCTCCTCGGGCTGCCGGGAATCGGCGGTCTCGATCCGGTCGTCTGGTTCGGCGTCTTCGGCGCCGGCTCGATGCTGATCGGGCTTGCGCTGACCGGTCCGGCCGCGAACCGGCTCGAGCACGCCTCGCACGCGACCGTCGGCCGTGTTCTCTTCGCCTTCGAGGGATTCCTCCTGGTCGCTGCGCTCGGCTTCGCGCTCGCCGGCAGCTTCTGGCTCGCGCTCGGCGCGTACTTCGCGATCAGGACCGCCCGTGGGATCGCGAACCCGCTCTTCGACGCCTGGCTGAACCAGTCGATCGACGACTCGAGCGTCCGCGCCACCGTGCTCTCGATCACGAGCCAGTCGGACGCGATCGGTCAGGTGACCGGCGGCCCGGCGCTCGGCGGGATCGGGGCGATCTTCTCGATCCGGGCGGCTCTCTCGGCCGGCGCGGTCGCCCTGCTGCCGTCCCTCTGGTTCTACGGCAGGGCCCTGCGCCACAGCGGCGAGGAGCCGGAGCTCGCGCAGATCGAGGTCGATCCGGCGGTCGTGTAGACTCGCCGGGTCTTTCGAGGCGACGAGGCCTCGGGCGCACGATTCCCCTCACCGGGCCGTCGTGTCTGCCCGGGGCCTCTTTCTGTTGGGTTCACGAGAGGAGAAGCTTGATGGCGATGATCGAGAGTAAGCACCGGGCGACGTCCGACCCGGAGGCGCGCAAGGGCGTGCTGAAGCGGATCAAGGACGAGAAAGTCGAGTACGTCCTCTTCTGGTTCACCGACCTCGAGGGGCATCTGAAGAGCTTCGCGATCACTCCGGGCGAGATCGAGACGGCGCTCGACGACGGGATGGGCTTCGACGGCTCCTCGATCACCGGCTTCAACGCGATCGAGGAGTCCGACATGGTCGCGATCCCCGATCCGGAGACGTTCCGGATCATGCCGCGGCGCGCCGACGGCTCCATTCACCCTCAGTCAGGCGCGCCCTTTCCCCCCGAGGCGATCGTCGGCCGGATGATCTGCGACATCGTCAGGCCGGACGGGACGCCCTACGAGGGCGATCCGCGCTTCATGCTCCGCAAGGCGCTCGAGCGGATGCAGAGCATGGGCTTCGACACCTTCAACATCGGCCCCGAGCTCGAGTACTTCCTCTTCAAGGACAACCAGGGCACGGAGACGCTCGATGAGGGCGGCTACTTCGCGATGACGGCGCTCGACGCGGCGACCGAGCTGCGCAACGAGACGATCCAGGCGCTCGAGAGCGTCGGGATCCCGATCGAGTACCACCACCACGAGGTGGCGCCGTCGCAGCACGAGATCGACATGCGCTATGCGCCGGCGCTCGAGATGGCCGACGCGACGATCACCTATCGGCTG
>JACCVG010000132.1 GCA_013698335.1 Thermoleophilaceae bacterium | reverse complement strand
GCCGCCGGAATCGGTCAGCACGGCGCGAGCGGAGGCGGTCAGCCGGATCATGTCGAGGTAGCCGAGCGGGGCGGTCAGCTTCAGCCCGCTCGCCGCAAGCCAATCGATCCGTCCGGCGGCCTCGAGCTTCGTGCGCGTCCGCGGGTGGACCGGGAACAGGGCGGGAGCGGGCAAGGCGCCGAGCAGCTCGACCAGCGCCTCGAGGCGCTCGGGATCGTCGACCGTTCCCGCGCGGTGGGCGGTGACCAGCAGATACGAACCCGGCTCGAGGTCGAACCGGTCGAGCGCATCGGAGCGCTGCGCGGCGATCGGCAGCGTGGCGAGGGCGAGGTCGGCCATCACGTCGCCCACGAGGTGGCGCTCGCCGCGCGCGTGCTCGCGCTCGAGGTTGCGGATCGCCGTCTGCGTCGAGCAAAACAGTAGGTCGCTGCAGTCGTCCGTCAGGACGCGGTTGAGCTCCTCGGGCATGCGGTGGTCGAAGGAGCGCATCCCCGCCTCCACGTGAGCGATCGGAAACCCTTGCTGGGCCGCGCACAGAGCACCGGCGAGCGTCGAGTTCGTATCGCCGTAGACGAGCACGACGTCGGGCGCGAGGTCGTCGAGAAGCGGCTCCAGCGCGACGAGCATGCGGGCGGTCTGCTGGGTGTTCGAACCGGTGCCGAGTTCGAGCCGGTGATCCGGTGCGGGCAGGTCGAGCTCGTCGAAGAAGACCTGCGAGAGGTCATCGTCGTAGTGCTGGCCGGTATGAATCAGGATCTCCGTCGCGCGCTCGCGCAGGCGGCGCGAGACGACCGAGGCCTTAACGAACTGCGGCCGGTTCCCGACGACCGTGGCAACCCTCACGGACTTGCCAGCTCGGCCGTTATCTGCTCGCGCAGCGCAGCCGTCGTCGAGCGGGTGAGCGGCCCTGGGTCGGGCAGTGCGGTTTCCTCAATCGCGGAGACGGGCTGGACCTCGCGGGTCGTCGAGGCGAGGAAGGCTTCCTCGGCGAGGGCCAGGTCCTCGAGCGTGCAAGCCCGTTCCTCGACCTCGACGAGCCGCAGGATCCGATCGCGCGTGATCGAGGCGAGGATGTGATCGGCCAGCGGCGGAGTGCAGAGCGTCCCGGTCGGGTCGACCCAGAACAGCGACGAGGTCGGCGCCTCGAGCACGCGGCCGTGCGGAGTGACCATCAGCGCCTCGTCGAAGCCGCGCTCGCGGGCGAGCCGTGAGCAGAGCATGTTCGCCCCGTAGGAGAGCGACTTGATCCCGTCGAGCACCCGGGTCGGGGCGTAGGTGACCGCGCCGAGACGAATCGAGCCGGCGCGCCCGGGGGTCTGCTCGGTCAGCAGCAGCCGGCGGCCCTCGCGCGTCATGACGATCCGCAGGCAGCCATCGAAATCGGGACCGCCGCGCTCGGCGAGCACGGAGTCGATCTCCCCGGCTAGCGTCGTCCGCTCGAAGGCGGGCAGCCGCAACCGCGAGGCGGAGCCCTCCAGCCGGTCGAGATGGTCGACGAGCGCGAAGGGCTTGCCGTTATAGACGCGGATCAGCTCGAAAGCGCCGTCGCCGCGCAGGAAGCCCTCGTCGGTCGCGGGGATCATCGCCTCGGACGCCGGTGTGAGCCGCCCGTCGAGGCAGGCGAGCTCGCTCGATGGCTCGGACGGCACGCGCGTCTAGGTGACGGCGTCGCGCATCACGTCGAAGCCGATCAGCCAGAAGGCCAGCATCAGCCCGATCGCAATCATGATGATCAGCGCCATGTCGCGCCCGGCCTGCCGATCGTCCGGATCGCCCGCCATCAGCGCTTCAACGTTCCTTTGGCGGTGCCGCCGTACTGGCCGAACGCCACCGCCTTGACGGCTTTTGTCTCGCGCAGGGCGGCGGCGAACTTCCGCGCCTTGCGGCAGAGTTCAGCGGCAGCCGGGTCCGGATGGGAGAAGCGGACCTTCTTCTTTCCGTCGCGCGCCGTGAACGAGAGATCCTCGATCGGGTTGCTGGCCGTCGTGCCCGGGTCATCCAGCGTCACACAGGCGCGCTTGCCCTTTGCCGCAACCGTGTAGCGGGCACTGATCCCATCGCCGTTGACCCCGCCGGAGAAGCGGTCCTTCGAGGCGGCGAGGGCACCCGGGGCGAACACCAGAGCGAGCGTCAGCAGAGCGAGCAGCGGGCGGATGGTCATGGTTGGTGAGTGTACGCTTCCCAAGCTGTCTATAGTCTTGGCTGGATGGCCAGCTTAAAGCCGACAGGCTCGCTTGCCGACGCACTCGTGATCGAGGGCGAGCGCTGGGTGGATGGACCGCCGCACGAGCTGTTCAAGGAGCTACGCAGCGAATGCCCGGTGCACTGGAGCGAGCAGATCCCGGAGTTCCCTGAAGAGCGCGGCTATTGGTCGGTGACCAGGGCCGAGGACATAGCGTCCGTCAGCCGCGACTGGGAGACCTATTCCTCGGAGCTCGGCGGCGTAACCGCTGTCAGCGACTCGGTCTTTCCGATCGAACTGGCACGGGCGATGTTCATCGGGATGGACCCACCCAAGCACGACCGGCTGAAGGCGCTCTTCCAACGCGGCTTCACGCCGCGGCGGATCGCCGAGCACGAGGAGTCGATCAGGGCGATCACCGTCGGGGTGCTCGACCGTCTCGAAGGGCGCGAGCACTTCGACCTCGTGACCGATGTGGCCCAGCCCGTCGTCTCGCGCGTGATCGGCAGCTTCATGGGGATCCCGCCGGAGGACGACGCGATCTGGGCGCGGCTGATGAACACGACGCTCGGCGCCGGCGATCCCGACATCAACCCCGAGGGCATCCAGACGGTCATGGAGCGCGACATACCGGAGATCTTCGCCCGCTGCAGCCGGCTGATCGCGGAACGGCGCGAACATCCGACCGATGACCTCACGAGCGTGCTCGTCCACGCCGAGATCGACGGCGAGCAGCTCGCCGAGCACGAGCTCGTGATGGGTTTCTTCCTGCTCGTCGCGGCGGGCAACGACAGCACCAAGGCGACCTACTGCAGTGGGATGCGAGCGCTGATCGAGAATTCTGACCAGCGCGCCCTGCTACTCGACGATCCGTCGCTCGTGACCGGCGCGGTCGAGGAATCGCTGCGGATGTTTCCGGCCTTCGCGCACTTCCGGCGTACGGCGACACGCGACACCGAGCTGGGCGGCTGCCCGATCGCAAAGGGCGACAAGGTGATCATGTGGTACGCCTCCTCCAACCGCGACGAGTCGCGTCATGCGGACCCGGACCGCTTCGACATCACGCGGACCGAGGAGCACCAGGCCTTCGGCGCCGGCGGGCGCCACTTCTGTCTCGGCACCGCGCTCGCCCGCCTCGAGCTCAGGGTGCTGTTCGAGGAGACCCTCGCCCGCTACCCCGCGATCGAGCTGGCCGGCGCCCCCGCCCAAACGCTTTCGCCGTTCATCAACCAGCTCAGGACGCTGCCCGTACGCCTGTCGCCCGCCGCTTAGCCCTGGACGACTTACTCCTCAACCTTTTCGGCCTGGAGGCGTTACAGCTCCATACCCGAAAGTAAGGAGCCATTCACGCGCTCCGATCCGCCCGGCGGCGGAAAGCCTGAGAAGACCAGTAATGCCGGGCGCTGACCTGGGCGCTCAGGTCCTACCCGCCAAACCGAACGGGCTCCCCTCGGAGTCCTTGCAGATCACCCAGCGCTCACCGGGGTGGATCACGACGCCGCCGAGTGCGGTGACCCGCTCGAGCGCACGCGGGAGATCGTCGACCTCGAAGTAGGGCAGCGAGAACGAATCTCCGGGACCGCGGCCACGCTCGTGAACGCCCAGCGCCGGACCCTCGCCGTGGGTCTGCCAGCCGTCTCCCTCGGCGGCCGTCCGGCTCTCGAGATCCACCGACAGGAGCCCGGACCAAAAGCGGCGGGCCCGATCGACGTCGTCGGCAGGGAACTCGATCAGGTCGATGGGCATGGAAGGCACCGTAGCGGCCGCCCGCGTTGAACGGGTGGGCTCAGGCGTGGGATAGTCGGTCGGCTGAGCGTCAACGCAGCCGCCGAGCCCCCCGTTCGCGACGAGGGACCCGACTTGGAGCTCCGTCTGAACGGGCCGGACGACCTCTCCGAAGTCGCGGGCGCGGCGGTCCGGGCGACCGCCAGCGTGGCGCTCGGGTCGGCCGAGGATGCTCGGCGGCGCGCAGGACCCGAAACGGACCGATCGTGCGTCGAGCTCCCCGGACGCGGTCACGGGGGTGGCGCCAGCCGGTGGCCACAGCTCAGACAGAGGCGAGCGTCCACCCAGAGCTTCGTCCCGCAGTCGGGGCAGCGGCGGTGTCGCTGGAAGGTCGCGGTGCGGTAGGTGAAACGGACGGCGCGAAGCGCGTGCCAAGCGACGGTGAGCGACCCCCGGAACGCGCCCACCGCAGCGACAGCTGCGACGATCGCGGCTGCGACGCGGAGCGGCTCACGACGCCATGAAGTCATTGCCTTGACGCTACCGCGCTGGACGGCCGCTAACCGCCGTAGGGAATGATTGGGCTAATGAGAAGCTTCGGTCCATCTGTCGAGTCGTGGTCGAGTCGCGCTCAACGGCCGCGCGTCGTAGTGCTCCTGGCGGCGGCGCTCGTCCTTTCCGCCGCGCTCCTGCTCGCTCCCGCCGCACTCGCCGTGACGCAGATCGACGAGCCCGACAAATCACCGGACGGCTACACGCGGACCGCCTCGCAAGTGATCGCTGTGGCGGCCGAGACCGAGGCCGCCCGAAAGACGCTCGAGGCCCATCCGACGGCGAAGCCGACCGCCTACACCAACGGCCCCGGGCGCTGGCAGGTCAGCTACCACGACGGCGGGCCCGAGCTGGCACAGATCCAGGTCGATGACGCATCCGGGCAAGTGGCCAGCTGCTCTCCTGACGGCTCGTGCAGGGAGGCGTGGCGTGGAGACCAGGTCGCCTGGACGATGGCGCGCGGCTACCCCGGCGCCTTCGGCACCGCCGTCAACTCGCCGTTCATCTGGCTGCCGCTCTGCGCGCTGTTCTTCGCCGCCTTCTTCGACCCACGCAGGCCGTTCCGTCTACTGCACGTCGATCTACTCGTGCTGCTCTCGTTCGGCGTCTCGCACTTCTTCTTCAACGCCGCCCGGATCGATCTCTCGGTCCCGCTCGCCTATCCGGTGATCGCCTACCTCCTGGTGCGGATGCTGATCGCGGGATTCCGGCCGCGCGAACGCGCCGGGCCGCTGGTTCCGTTCGCTCCGTACTGGCTGCTGGTCGGCCTGATCGTGATCCTAACCGCCTTCCGGGTCGGCCTGAACATCGTCGACTCGAACGTGATCGACGTCGGCTACGCCAGCGTGCTCGGCGCCGAACACATCGTGAAGGGCGAGGACATCTACGGCGAGGACTTCTCGGAACAGGTGCCGACGGGCGATACCTACGGACCGTTCAACTACCTCGTCTACGTGCCGTTCGTTCTGGTCTTCCCTCCGAACGGTGAGTGGACGACGGTGCCCGCCGCCCACGCCGCCGCGATCTTCTTCGACCTGATCGTGATCATCGGCCTGTTCGTGCTCGGGCGGCGGATGCGCGCCGGGCCCGAGGGTCGGATGCTCGGTGCCGCGCTCGCGTTCGGGTGGGTCGCCTACCCCTACACCCTCTTCGCGCTGTCCTCGAACGCCAACGACTCACTGATCGCGGCGCTGCTCGTGCTCGGGCTGGCCGGGGTCTCATCGACCGCCGTCAGGGCCGAGGTGCTGGCCCTCGCGGCGGCGGCCAAGTTCGCGCCGCTCGTGCTCTTCCCGCTGTTCGTACGCGGGATCGAGGACCGGGCGCGACCGCGCACGACGTTGCTGTTCTGCGCGGTCTTCGGCTTGATCTTCGGCGCCCTCCTGGTTGCGTTCGCCGTCCTTCAGGGAGGCGGCATCGGCGAGTTCTACGACCGCACGATCGCGACCCAGATCGACCGCAGCTCGCCGTTCGGGTTCTGGGGTGGCTCCTACCCTGCGATCGAATGGCTGCAGCCGATCCTCCAGGCCGGAGTTGTAGTTCTCGGGCTGCTCGTCGCATTCCGGCCGAGCCGGCGGACGATCGGCCAGGTCGCGGCGCTCGGAGCCGCGGTGCTACTCGCCTTCCAGCTAACCGTCGACCACTGGTTCTACCTTTACGTCGTCTGGTTCGCCCCGTTCGCCCTGGCGGCGCTGTTCGGCGAGTATCGAACGAGCGACGCAGAACGGCACGCCGTCAGCGCCTGACGGGCACCTGTCCGCGGCGGGCGTCGGCCAGGCGGACGCAGCGACGGTCGCGCGGGCCGTTGCACTCGAGCAGCCGGACCTCGCGGGAACCAGAACGCCCCTAGGTCTTCCCGATCGAATGCGGGTTTTCCTAACCGCGACGTTCGGGGCTGCGGATCCGAACGGTTCCGTAGGCTCAGGTGCAGCGAAACGCCTCGAGCGCCGCCGACCGGTCCCGCAGCGGATCGTTGAGCGTCGCACGGATCACCGCCAGCGTGGTCACGACGGGGAGCGGCTCCGAGGAGACCTGCATCGTCGCATCCGCGACCGCGACCGGGTGCCACCAGGCACCGTCGACGGCGAGGGTCGGCTCTGGCCAAAGCGAGTCGATGCCCAACGAAACCCCCCAATCGGCGAACCCCGTCTGCGCCACCCGCCGAACGAGTCGGTCCTCGGTGGGAATTCCTTCGGCGTCGAGGCGGGCATGCAGCCCGGCCTCGGCATCGGCGTCCTGCTCATCGATCGTCGCGGCGACCTTGACGGCGAACCCGAGCTCGCGAAGCAGGCCGATCCCGGCGATGGCGCGATCGAAGCTGCCCGATCCACGGTGGAGATCGTGGAGCGCAGCGGTTCCGGAGTCGAGTGAGACCTGCATCGTGACCTTCGACCGGTCCATCGCCTCGAGCGCGCCGCGCCGCGATCCACGCTCTAGGAGCATCGCGTTGGTCAGGATCGTTACCGGAAGGAACCGAGCAAGAGCCTCCACGATCTTCAGGATCTCGGGGTGCAGGAAGGGCTCTCCACCGGTCAGCAGGATCTCGCGGCCACCGAGCCCGGCGAACTCCTCCACGGCGCGAGCGGCAACCTCGACCGGCAGTTCCCGCGCGCTGGCGCGCGGCGAGGACTCGGCGCAGCAGTAGTCGCAAGCGAGGTTGCAGCTGAAGTTCGAATAGAGCCACAGCCGCGATCCAAACGCGGGGAGATCACCGACCCCGCTCGCTTGCGGCAGGTCGGCTGTCATCTGTTCGGTACCGGCTCCCATTCTGGGTAGCCTACGGCAAGCGAAGGCGAACCCGGGACCGAATTGCCCAAGAAACAGTCTGGTAAGGCGACGGAGGTAGGGTCGTTTACGATGCCGGCACCAACCGAAAGGGAGTCCGATGGGCCGCGAGTCCTACCGTCTGGGAGCCGTTGTGTATCACCCCAAGGTCGAATCGATCTGGGAACAGTTCGGGCAGTGGTTCGCCGACCAGGGTCTTCAGCTCGAGGTGACCTACTTCGACGACTACGAGCGCCAGGTTGACGCGCTGATCGAGGGCGAGATCGATACCGCGTGGAACACAAACCTCGCTTACGTAATCACTCGCCAGCGGACCGGGGGGGCGCTGCACGCGATCGCCATGCGTGACACCGATCTCGGCTGGACAAGCAAGATCGTCGTCCTCCGAGACAGCCCCCTCGAAAGCCTCGACGACCTGCGCGGGAAGCGCGTTGGCTTCGGCGACGCTGATTCGCCCCAGGCGCACATCCTTCCCGTGCATGCGCTTCGGGCCCAGGGCTTCGATCCCGCCGAGAACTTCGTCGCGACGCGCCTTGACCGCGATCTCGGCAAGCACGGCGATACCGGCGGCGCCGAGCTCGCCCAGCTCGCTCGCCTGCGGGCCGGCGAGCTCGACGGCTCCGTCGTTTCGAGCGTCACGCTCGACGCGGTTGACCGTCTCGGCGACAGCGCGGAACTGCGTGCCGTCTGGACCTCACCGGAGTTCCCACATTGCAACTTTTCCGTGCTCGACTCCTCGAGCGCGGACCACGAGCGATTCACGGAGTTGCTGCTGTCGATGGACGCATCCGACCCCAAGCTCTGCGAGCCGATGGAACTGGAGTACGTGAACCGCTGGATCAATGCCCAGGAAGATGGCTACACCGATCTCATTGCCGCGGTCGAAGCCGGTCCGGTCGTGGTCGGCGAATCGGAAGTGAGGGCGTGAGCGCGCTGGCCGAGCCGAGCGCGGGTGGCGGGGTGATCGCCTCGGCCGAAGAGCGTCTGACGCGGGCCGTGCCGGTGATCCTGCGCCTCAGCGTCGGCTTCCTCTGGCTCCAGAATGCCGGCTGGAAAGTGCCGCCTGACTTCGGCCAGGAAGCGGGG
>JACCVG010000107.1 GCA_013698335.1 Thermoleophilaceae bacterium | reverse complement strand
GGGCGATGCTCTCCGACAGCGTGCGCGAGGCCCGCCTGCGCGGTGGCGCGCGGCGGACAGACCTCCAGCTCGCGCGGGCGGCGCGCGGCTCCGGTCCTGTGCTGGTCGGGCCGTTCGTCGGCGAGATCGGGTTCGAGCTGCTGTATTGGATCCCGCTGCTGCGCGGGATGCTGACCCACCACGGCATCGCCCCCGAGCGCGTCACCGCGATCTCGCGTGGGGGAGCAGAGCCGTGGTATTCCGACATCGCGGAGGGCTACGTCGACGTGCTCGACCTGTTCTCGCCCGAGGGTTACGCCCGTCGGCTCGAAGAGCGCCGTGCGAGCGCCGGCGACAGCAAGCAGCTGACGAGCACGGCGCTAGACGCGGAGCTGCTCGCGGGCGCGCGCGAGCGGATCGGCGAGAGCCCGGCGGCGGTCGTGCACCCTTCTTTGCTTTACACGCGGCTGCGCTACTTCTGGATCGGTGAGCGCGACCCCGCCAAGACGCTCGCGAGGCTCGCGTTCGAACGGCTGGCGGTGGCGGCGCCCGAGCCCGATCTGGGTCTGCCCGAGGAGTACGTCGCGGTCAAGGTCTATTTCAGCGACTGTTTCCCCGATACCCCTGACAACCATCGTTTCGCGCGCGAGCGGATCGAGCAGCTCGCCGGGCGCACGGCGGTCGTGCTGCTCCCCGGGGCGTTCGCCTTCGATGATCACGGCGCGCCGCCGCTCGCCGCTGTGGAGGGCGTCCACCATCTCGAGGGCCGGCTCCCGGTGCGGACCAACCTCGCCGCCCAGACCCGGATCATCGGCGGTGCGACCGCTCTCCACGCGACCTACGGCGGGTTCTCCTATCTGGCCCCGCTGCTCGGTGTCCCGGCGACCGTTTTCCATTCCGAGGAGAACTTCAACCCGGTCCACCTCGATTCCTTGCGGGCGCTGGGCGAGCGGCTCGGCAGCCCCGAATATCGGGTCGAGCAGACGGAGTCGGCCCCTTGTTGATCGCGACCGAGGATCTGGCGCAGCACCGCGGCGAAGTCGCGATGGTCGACGGCGGGTTTGATCCGATCCACCACGGACACGTCGAGTACTTCGAGCGGGCGGCAGCGCTCGGGGCGCCGGTGCTCTGCAACGTCGCCCCCGACGACTGGGTCTCCCGCAAGCACCGGCCGCTGCTGAGCCAGAACCAGCGCGCCCGCGTGATCGACGCCTTCCGCGCGATTGCCTACACCCACATCGCAGAGGGGACGACGCTCGACGTGCTCGCGGCGCTGCGCCCGAAGCTCTACGTCAAGGGCGCCGATTGGCGCGATCGGCTGCCCGCCGACCAGGTTGAGTTGTGCGCCTCGGCGGGGATCGAGATCGTCTTCCTCGAGACCGTTCTCGACTCCTCGACTGCGCTGCTCGAGGCGTTCAAGAGCGCTCCGGACTGACCGGTCGGTTCACTCGATCCGACCGGCGCGGCCACTAGAACGTTCGGCTAGCATCGCCACCGCCCCAGCCCCGAGCCCACCTCCCGAGGAGGCACCATCTTGTCTGTCCGCCGCTTGCTGATACTAGTCTTCGCAGCCGTTTCCGCGCTGCTCCTGATGCCGGCTGCGGGGCAGGCCGCGCTTGAGTACGGGCTCCAGGCCGAACGGCTCGGCAGCCAGACGCTCAGCGAGGCGGAGGTTCACCGGATGCGCCAGGCCCGCGTCGACTTCATCCGGACGCCGTTCGAGTGGGAGATCGCGCAGGGCTCGGGACCGGACCAGGAGTACGACTTCACGAACTTCGATCGACTGATGGACTGGGCGACCGAGGGCGACCTTCCGCAGATCGAGATCCTCCCGACCCTGATCGGCACGCCGTCCTGGGTCAAAGGCGCCAAGACCAACAACTACCCGCCGACGACGCCCCAGGATTTAGAGCGCTGGGCAGACTTCGTCACCGCGATCGTCGATCGGTACGGCAAGAATGGTCCGATCGAGGCTTGGCAGGTCTGGAACGAGCCGAACCTGAACAACTTCTGGGACGGCACCCCGAACGTCAGGGAGTACGCAAAGTTCCTCGACTTCACGGACAAAGCGATTCGCCGCGGCGATCCGTCAGCGTTGACCGTGCTCGCGGGGATGCCGCAGCGGCCCGATGCTCCCAAGCCGCAGGCCGAGTACCTGGAACCGCTCTACAAGGTGAAGGGCGTCAAGAACGACTTCGATGTCGTCGCGACCCACCCGTTTGCCAACACCAAGAGGCAGTTGATCGAGAGCGTCCAGCTGATCCGGGACTTGATGGACGACGCCAAGGACAAGAACACGCCGCTCTGGATCACCGAGACGGGCTTCGCCTCGGCCGGCCCGCCGCATCCCTTCCGGCGCACGCCGGCCGGGCAGGCCAAGATTCTCGAGCAGGTGTTGACCGATCTGCGCAGCAAGTCGCGCAGGCTGAAGCTCGAGAAGGTGGTCTGGTTCTCCTGGCGCGACGCCGACACCGACCCTCCGATTGCCGAGTCGAACAACCGCTGGCAGACCTACTCCGGCCTGTTCACCTTCGGCGGCGAGCCGAAGCCGGCCTGGCCTGCGTTCGTCGAGCTGACCGGCGGCGATCCGGGCGAGGGAGCGGTCGCAATCCCGTAAGGGCGCCCTGTTCCTGTGAGCGCACAGAAAGGGCCC
>JACCVG010000102.1 GCA_013698335.1 Thermoleophilaceae bacterium | reverse complement strand
TCGCAGGGCGTTCCTCGTGGCCGCGGTGGGAGCCGCTGCGCTGCTCGGCGCGGTGGCTCTCGTCCCTCCGTCCGGCCCGACGGACCCGACGATCAGCTTCCTCGACGTCGGCCAGGGCGACGCGATCTTGATCCAGGACGGAGCCGGCGCGGCGGTCCTCTTCGACGGCGGCCGTCCCGAGGCACGGGTCGTCCATCTGCTGCGGGCCTCAGGGGTACGACGGCTGTCGCTCGTCGTGGCGACCCACGCCTCCGCCGATCATCACGGCGGCCTTGCCGAGGTGATCCGCCGCGTACCGACCGACACGCTGCTCGAGAACGGCGACGGGACGACCGACCCGTCGTTCCTCGAGCTGCTGAGCACGGCCCGCGCTCGGGGTGTGGAGACGGTCTCGGCCCGCGCCGGCCAGCGACTGCGGATCGGCGCGATCGAGATCGACGTCCTCTCGCCGCCGCCCCGTTCGCCGGGTCCCGCGCCCGAGGATCCGAATCCGCGCGCGGTGATCAGCCACGTGAGGATCGGCGAGCTCGACCTGCTGCTCTCCGCGGACGCCGAGAGCCCGGCGATCCTCCCACTCGAGCTGCCCCGGGTCGAGATCCTGAAGGTCGCCCACCACGGCAGTGCCGACACCGGCCTGCCAACGCTGCTGGAGCGTGTCGACCCGGCGCTGGCCGCGATCGACGTGGGCGCCGAGAACACCTACGGCCACCCGCATCCCTCAACGCTCGCCGCGCTCGACGCCGCCGACGTCGAGACCTACAGGACCGACCTCGACGGGACCGTTCGCCTCACGCTCCAGGGCGATCGAGTCGAAGTGCAAACGGGCCGCTGACTCCAACCCTAGACTCGCGGAGATGGCCGAGCTCAAGCCCGTCTACCTGATCTGGGGCGATGATTCCGTTCGCGTCGATGCGTGGCGCGATCGTTTGCGCGCGCGAGCGGAACAGGATGGAGGTCCCGGGGCGCTCGAGTCCTTCGCGGCGCCGGGCAGCACCACCGCGGACATCAGCGTCGCACTCTCTACGCTCAGCATGGGGATCGGGGTCCGGTATCTGCTGGCGGATCAGGTCGAGAGCTGGAAGGCCGGCGACCTCGAGCCGCTTGATGCGGCCCTCGCCGACCTACCGCCCGAGACGGTGCTCGTGCTGATCGCGCGCGCGAAGCCGCTCGAACGGCTGGTCGCGGCCGTCGAGCAGGCCGGGGGAGAGGTGCGCAGCTACCTCGCGCCGAAGGCCTGGGAGATGCCGAAGTGGGTCATCGAGCGCGGCCGGGCCGAAGGTTTGAAGATCGATCAGGCGGCCGCCCGGGAGCTCGTCGGGACGGTCGGCGGAGGTGCCCAGCGGCTCGCCTCGGAGATCGACAAGCTCGCGCTCTATGTCCATCCGAAGACCGAGATCACACTCGAGGACGTCGAGCGGCTGACCGGTTCGGAGACTTCGATTCAGGCCTACGAGCTCGCTGATGCGATCGTCGCCGGCGAGACGGAGCGCTCGATCGCGCTCGCCGAGGAGCTCGCCCGCGCCGATGACCGCCCTGCGCGGCTCGCCTTTCCGATCATCCGCAGGCTGCGCGAGGTCCACCGCGCGACGGTCTTGATCGAGGCCGGCCACTCGGAGAAGGACGCAGCCGCCAAGCTCGGCCAACCGGCCTGGCTCGCCAAGCGGACGCTCGCCCGCGCGCGCACGTCCGACCGCGAGACGCTCGAGTCGGCGATCTGCGCGTTCGCCGAGCTCGAGGTCGAGACCAGGGGCGGTGGCACGCTCGACGAATCGACCGCGTTCTCGTTGACGCTGGTCAAGGCAAGCGGCTCGAGCTGAGAGCCAAGCGTGGCGGCGGAAGAGGGCGCGACGTTTGCGAGAGCAAACGAGCGACCGTATGACTCCGCCAGGCGCCGGCTATCAGCCGAGCGAGGCCCGCACGCGCGTGGCGCGGGCCTTCTTGCGACCGGCGGTGTTGCGGTGCATGGCGCCGCGTGCTACCGCGCGATCGATGTAGGAGCTGACGTTGCGCAGCTCCTCGTCGGCGAGGACGGCGTCACCGGCCGCGACGGCGGCCTCGAGGCGGCGGAAGTAGGTCCGGACCGACGAGGTGTAGCGCCGGTTCTCGAGCCGCTCGCGCTCCGCCCGATGAATCCGCTTTTCTTGTGACTTGATGTTGGCCATATACGCAACTGTGCCGCGAGCCGGGTCTTCCGGTCGCGGCGAGCAAGCACTATAGCGGGGCAGCCGCCCGATCAGGCGGCCGATCGGGAGGGGCGCGGCCGAAGGCTCGGCCTCAGCACTGCGTTCTTCTCGTTCGCTACCGCACTCTCGCGGGTCGCTGGCCTCGGGCGAGAGATCGTCGCCGCCGTTTACTTCGGGGTCGGCGCGCAGGCAACGGCATTCACGATCGCATTCCAGATCCCCAATCTGGTCCGCGCGCTGTTCGCCGACCTCGCGCTGACCGGGGCCTTCGTCCCGGTCTTCAGCGAGCTGATCGCGCGGGGCGAGCGGCGTGAGGCGTTCCGGGTCGCCTCGACGCTGCTGTTCGGCATCACGCTCGTGCTCGGCCTGCTGACCGGCCTGTTCATCCTCTTCGCGCCGTCGATCATGCCGCTGTTCCTCCCGGGGCTGCCCGAGCTGAGCGGGCTGACCGTCGGCCTCTCGCGGCTGCTCTTCCCGATCGTCCTGCTGCTGGCGATCTCGGGCCTCGTCGTCGGGATGCTCAACTCCTTCGAGCACTTCAGCGTCCCCGCGCTCGCACCGCTTGCCTGGAACATCGTGATCATCGCGGCGCTCGTCGGCCTCGTGCCGATCTTCCCGGAGGGCGAGCAGATCTACGCCTACGCGATCGGGATCGTCGCGGGCACCTTCGTCCAGCTCGTCCTGCCGATGCCCTGGCTGCGCGGTCGCGGCGGGCGGTTCAGCTTTACCTTCGACTGGCGCAACCCGCACGTCATCCGGGTCCTCAAGCTGATGCTGCCGGTGACGCTCGCGCTCGGGCTGATCAACTTCAGCCTCGTCATCAACTCGATCGTCGGCTCGCTGGTCAGCGTCAGCGCGCCGGCGGCGATCGACAAGGCGTTCCGGATCTACATGCTCCCGCAGGGGATCTTCTCGATCGCGATCGCGACGATCCTCTTCCCGACGCTCTCCAAGCTCGCCGCGCGCGGTGACTACGCCGACCTGCGCGACACGATGGCCAACGGAATCCGTCAGATGTCGATGTTCCTGATTCCCTCGGCGGTCGTGATGGCCGTGCTCGCCGAGCCGATCATCCGCCTCGTCTACCAGCGCGGCGTGTTCGACGCCGCGGCGACCTCGCTCGTCTCGACCGCGCTGTTCTGGTGGGCTCTCTCGCTGCCCTTCCAGGGGGCGAGCCTGCTCTACTCGCGGACCTTCTTCAGCCTCCAGCGGCCGTGGGTCAACACCGGTCTCGCCGGCCTGAGTCTGGTCGTCAACGTCGCCGTCTCGGTCGCGCTGTATGAGCCCCTCGGCGTCGCCGGAGTCGTGCTCGGCACGGTCGTCGCGACGGTTGCGATGACGATTGCCCAAGCGGTCCTGCTGCGCGGTCGCCTCGACGGGATCGACGGTCCACGGACGCTCGCGGCGAGCGCCAAGATGTTGGCCGCGGCCGCGCTGCTCGGTGCGGTCAGCTACTTCAGCTGGGGCGAGATCGACGCGCTACTCGGACGCTCGCTGCTCGGGCAGATCGGCTCCGTGGGCATCGCGATCGGGCTTGGATCGCTGGTCTACGCGCTGGCTGTCTGGGTGCTGCGGGTTCCCGAGGCCGCCCAGGCCTGGAGCCTGATCGCGGGCCGCATCGGCCGCCGCTGACCGGCCAACCCGATCGCTCTCCATAATTGGTGGTGGTGACTCAACCGGCCCGGAACATCCGCAACTTTTCGATCATCGCGCACATCGACCACGGCAAGTCGACGCTGGCCGACCGCATCCTCGAGCGCACCGGCGCCGTCGATGCCCGTGATCATCGACCCCAGCTGCTCGACTCGATGGAGCTCGAGCGCGAGCGTGGGATCACGATCAAGGCCCAGGCGGTGCGCGTCGAGTACGAGGCGGCCGACGGCGAGACCTATCGCTTGCATCTGATCGACACCCCCGGCCACGTCGACTTCAACTACGAGGTCTCGCGCTCGCTCGCGGCCTGCGACGGGGCCCTGCTGGTCGTCGACGCGGCCCAGGGCGTCGAGGCGCAGACCCTCGCCAACACCTACCTGGCGGTGGACGCGGGCCTCGAGCTGATCCCCGCGCTCAATAAGATCGACCTGCCGGGTGCCGAGCCCGAGCGCGTCGCCGGCGAGATCTCGGAACTGCTCGGCGAGCCGGCCGACGGAGTGATCCGGATGTCGGCCAAGACGGGGGAGGGGATCGACGAGCTGCTCGAGGCGATCGTCGCGAAGATCCCACCGCCGAGCGGCGAGGCCGATGCTCCCCCGCGGGCGCTGATCTTCGACTCGGAGTTCAACCAGTACCGCGGCGTGATCGCCTACGTCCGGATGGTCGACGGCGAGCTGACCAAGGACGAGCCGATCGTCGCGATGCAGAACCAGACCGAGGCAGACATCGACGAGATCGGGTTCTTCGGGCCCGACATGCAGCCGGTCAAGACACTGCGCGCGGGCGAGGTCGGCTACGTGATCACCGGGCTCAAGGACGTCAACCTGCTGCGCGTCGGCGACACTCTGACCAGCCGCCGGAATCCCGCGGCCGAGGCACTGCCCGGCTACCAAGAGGTCAAGCCGGTCGTTTTCTGCGGGCTGTTTCCGGTCGACACCGACCGCTTCGCCGACCTGCGCGACGCGCTCGACAAGCTGAGCCTCAACGACGCCGCGCTCTCGTACGAGCCCGAGACCAGCTACGCGCTGGGATTCGGCTTCCGCTGCGGGTTTCTCGGGCTGCTCCACATGGACATCGTCCGCGAGCGGCTCGAGCGCGAGCACGGCCTCGAGCTGCTCGCGACGACGCCGAACGTCGAGTACGAGGTGACCCTGTCGGACGGCACAGAGCGCCGCGTGCACTCGCCGGTCGACAT
>JACCVG010000091.1 GCA_013698335.1 Thermoleophilaceae bacterium | reverse complement strand
CTCGTATTCATCGTCGGCACGGCGCTCGCCGCGCTCTCCCAGGACGTGATCGCGCTCGGCAGCGGCCGGCTCGCGATCGGCGTGGCGGTCGGGCTCGCTTCGGCTTGTTGTCCCGTCTACATCTCGGAGGTCGCGCCGAAGGAGATTCGCGGCCGTCTGGTCACGCTCTTCCAGCTCGCCGTCACCGTCGGCATCCTGGTCGCCTATTTGGCCGGTGCAGCTCTGTCGGGCTCCGGCGACTGGCGCGCGATGGTGGCGATCGGCATCCTGCCCGCCTTCGTGCTGCTGATCGGGATGGCGCGGATGCCCCAGAGCCCTCGCTGGCTCGTGATGATCGGCGCCGGTACCGAGGCCCGCAAGGTGCTGCTCTACCTACAGCCCGGGGAGACCGACGAGGAGCTCGAGCGGGAGATCGCAGAGATCCGTGCCGGGCTCTCGACCGAGAGCGGCAGCTACCGCGAGCTCATCTCGCCGCTCGTGCGGATGGCGCTGTTCGTCGGGGTCGGCCTGGCGATCCTTCAGCAGGTAACCGGAATCAACACGGTCATCTATTACGCGCCGACGATCTTCAACCTGGCCGGGATCGATTCCTCGACCTCGGCGATTCTCGCCGGCGGCGGAGTGGCGCTCGTCAACGTCGCCGCCACGATCTGGGCACTGCGGCTGGTCTCCGAGTACGGTCGGCGCACGCTGCTGCTCGTGGGCATATCGGGGATGACAATTTCGTTGTTCGTGCTTGGCGCCGCCTTCGAGCTAGAAGGCGGGGGAGCTGTTGCGACGGTCGCGATCGTGAGCCTGATGGTCTACGTCCTATCGTTCGCGATCAGCCTCGGCCCGATCTTCTGGATCCTCAACGGCGAGCTGTATCCGACGCGTGCGCGCAGCAAGGCGGCCGGGCTGGCGACGACCGCCAACTGGCTGTTCAACTTCATCGTCTCCTTGACCTTCCTGACCCTGATAGGCGCGCTCGGAACGACCGGGACGTTCTGGCTCTACGGCGCGATCAGCATGCTGACGATCGCGTTCGTCGCGCGCTTCGTCCCCGAGACCAAGGGCCGCTCGCTCGAGGAGATAGAGAACGACTGGCGAGCGCGAGTGGGCCTCGCCCCGCTAGGGACCGCTCCGCAGCCTTAGGGCCGGCACCTTCCAAATCGCCTCGAGCGCGATGCGGGCGTTCATCTTCGAGGTTCCGAACTCGCGCTCGCGGAAGACGATCGGGACCTCGACGACCTCGAAGCCCGCTCGCACGGCGCGGTAGGTCAGCTCGATCTGGAAGCCGTACCCGTCGGCGTGGATCGAGTCGATTCCGATCCGCTCGAGGACCGCTCGCTTGAAGCACTTGAAACCGCCGGTCAGATCCCGCACCCGGAGCCCGAGCACGAGCCGCGCGTAGAGCGACCCGCCGCGACTGACCAGCCGGCGCGGCAGCGGCCAGTCGAGCACCCCGCCGCCGGGGACATAGCGGGAACCGAGCACGAGATCGGCCGAATTGGACGCTTCGATCAGCCGCGGCAGGTCCGCCGGGTCGTGGGAGAAGTCGGAGTCCATCTCGAGGACGAGCTCCGCCCCGGCCGCGAGTGCCTGCCGGAAGCCCGCGACGTAGGCCCGGCCGAGCCCCTCCTTCCCCGCGCGGTGCAGTACCTCGACCTCGGTGAGCTCGGCGGCGAGTCGATCGGCGATCGTCCCGGTGCCGTCGGGGGAGTTGTCATCGACGACCAGGACGTGAAACGGCCGACCGGTCGCGAGCAGGCTCGCGCGGACCGCGCGCACGAACCGCTCGATGTTCTCGGCCTCGTCATAGGTCGGCAGAATCAGCCAGGCGCCCCCGTTCATGGCGGCTTACCCTAGTCATCGAATGCGCAATACCGAGATAGCCGATGCGTTCTCAGAGCTCGCTGATCTCTACGAGCTCGACGGGGCGATCGTCCACCGAGTGCTCGCCTACCGCAATGGGGCGAAGGCGATCCGCGACAGCGGTCGCTCGGTCGCCGAGCTCTCGCGGGCGGGGCGCGTCGAGGAGCTCTCGGGTGTCGGCAAGACGCTCGCCGAGAAGATCGAGGTCTTGCTCGAGACCGGCTCGATTCCCTCCGCCGAGAAGCTCAAGGCGAAGTTCCCCGCGGGATTGGTCGCGATCACACGGATCCCCGGGCTCGGCCCGAAGCGCGTCCGCCGCCTCCACGACGAGCTCGGGATCTCCTCGCTCGAGGAGCTCGGCGAGGCCGCGGCGGCGGGACGGTTGCGCGACCTCTCGGGTTTCGGCGCGAAGGCGGAGCAGAACATCCTCGAGTCGCTGGTCGCCTTCGAGGCCGGCGCTCCGCGCGGGCGGGTGATCCTCTCGCGAGCGCTGGCGATCGCGAATGAGTTGCGCGATGAGCTGCGCGCCCACCCTTCGGCGATCCGGGTCGAGGTAGCCGGCAGCGCGCGGCGGATGGCCGAGTCGTGCAAGGACCTCGACATCGTCGCCGCGACGACCGATCGAGATGCGCTGATTGAGGCGTTCCTCGCATCGCCGCTGCTCGAGGGGGGCAGCTCGGGCGGCTCGTCGGGCGCACGAGCGACGACCAACACCGGAATGCCCGTCGACCTGCGGATCGTTGCCCCGGACTGCTTCGGCAACCTGCTCCAGCACTTCACGGGTTCCAAGCAGCACAACGAGGCGCTGCGGACTGCGGCCGTCAAGCGCGGCCTGCACGTCTCCGAGTACGGGATCAAGGACGACGCAACGGGGGAGACCGCGACAGCGACCACCGAGGCCGAGGTCTACGAGCTGCTCGGCATGGCCTACGTCGAGCCCGAGCTGCGCGAGAACCGGGGTGAACTCGAGGCCGCGCGTAAGGGCCGGCTACCGCAGCTGATCGAGCCGGCCGACATCCGCGGCGATCTCCACATGCACACGACCGCCTCCGACGGTCGCAACTCGATCGGAGAGATGGCCCAGGCAGCGATCGAGCAGGGGCTCGACTACATCGCGATCACCGACCACTCGGCCAGCCACGGCTTCGGCAACGAGGTCTCGCCCGACGCCTTGCGACGGCTGATCGCCCGCGTTCGTGAGGTCGATGAGCGGATCGACGGGATTCGGATCCTCGCGGGCTCCGAAGTCAACGTGCTGCCCAACGGCTCACTCGACTACGACGATCAACTGCTCGGTGAGCTCGACTGGGTGATCGCGAGCTTGCACTCCTCGTTCCGGATGGGGGAACGCGAGATCACCGATCGGATGGTGCGCGCGATCGAGCACCCGCTGGTCGACGCGATCGGCCACCCGACCGGTCGCCTGATCGAGCGGCGCGAGCCCTACGCGGTCGACTTCGAGCGGGTGATCGCCGCGGCCGTCGGGACTGGCACGTTCCTCGAGATCAACGCGAATCCGGATCGGCGTGACCTCAACGAGATCCACGCACGCCAGGCGGTCGAGGCCGGCGTCAAACTCGTGATCGACTCCGATGCGCACGGCGTCGAACGGCTTGCCAACATCCGTTACGGAATCGCGACGGCCCGTCGTGCCTGGCTCACTGCCGGGGACGTCGCGAACACGCGCTCCTGGCCCGAGCTCCGGGCCCTTCGGCCTCGCCCCACCTGAGCGCGCTCAACTCGTTTCAAAGCGTCGTAGGCCAGCGGTTCGGATCAGCTGGGTCGGCTTGAAGGGCGAGCCGTGCTCGACGTGGAACTGGGCTCCGTCGCGCTCCTCGATCGCTTGCACTG
>JACCVG010000079.1 GCA_013698335.1 Thermoleophilaceae bacterium | reverse complement strand
ATGCGGCTCGCCGCGCTGTGCGCGGAGGAGGGCGACCGCTCAGCGGTGACTTCGCTGGCCCTTGCCGCCCTCGATCTCGAAGCCGTTGTCATCGCATCTGGTCGCTCTCCCGAGTTGAGCGAGCCTGTGCGCCATGCCGTGATTGGCCTCGAGACCCATCTGCGCGCTCTGCTGCGCGACCTGATCTGCGGCTATCTCGAGGACGATCTCGTGATTGTGGCCGACGAGATCCTGCTCGCCGGGAGCTTCGAAGGCGAGATTCTTGCCCATGACACGCGCAGCTCGCCATCCGAACTCCCTTCGAAGGAGGCCGACCGGCGGGCCGAGATCGCCTCGGTCGAGACCCAGGAGTTCCAGGTCTTCGCGGCTGAGGCTGAGGCTGAGGCCGACCCAGACTGGACCGAGGAGTACTTCGACGACGACGCGGGGGACTACGCCGGAGTGATTTAGTCCGGGAATAGGTAGCGGTTGACCGCTGCCAGGCCGGCGATGTCGTGGACCTCTTGGTCCAAGTGGGGAACCTCGATCACCGGAAAGCCGTCTTCGCCGAGCCGTTCGAGCGTCGCCCGGTCATGTTCTCCGAGCGCCCACTGGTCGGCGAGCGCGGCGCCTACCCGCGCAGCGAGATCGGCTCCGACCAGCGGGGCGAGTTCACCGGCGACCTCGTCCGGGGAGCCGCTCGCCGACCGTTCGACGGTGCGGTTCGCGATCGTCCCGCTGAACGCGATACCGCGCTCGGCGAGGGCGGCCCGCAGCTCGAAGGCCTCCTCGACCGCTCCACTGCGTGGAGTCGTGACGAGCAGGAAGCTCGTCCGCTGATCGCGCAGCAGGTCATTGACGTGCTGAGCCCGATCCTGAAAGCCGTCGATCATCGAGCCGAAGCTGCGAAAGAAGTCCGACAGGTCACGCAGCAGATCGATGCCGGTGATTCGCTCGAGAACGCTCATCGCGACCCCGGCCCCGGCGCCGAACACCCGTAGGCCTGTGCGGCCCGGAGCGAGGAAGATCTGCAGCGAGCGCGAGTCGATGAAGCGCAGCAGCCGCCCGGGCGCGTCGAGGAAGTCGAGCGCGTTGTTCGCGGGCGGGGTGTCGAGCACCAGGACGTCGAACCCGCCGCGCTCGTGGAGTTCGTAGAGCCGTTCCATCGCCATGTACTCCTGAGACCCGGCGACCGCGCTCGACAGTTGTTTGTAGATCGGGTTGGAGAGGATCGCCTCGCGGCTCGCCGCATCGGGGGCGTACCGCTCGACGACCCCGTCGAAGGTCTGCTTGGGGTCGAGCATCAGCGCCCAGAGCTCACCCTCGACCGCCACGCCGGCCTGCGCGAATCGCGCCGGGTCCACCCGCAGCTCCGCGTTGCCGAGCTGCGGCAACCCGAGCGAGTCGGCCAGCCGCCGCGCCGGGTCGATCGTGATCACCGCGACGCGCTTGCCGCTTACTGCGAGCCCGAGCGCGATCGCGGCGGCGGTCGTAGTCTTGCCGACCCCACCCGAGCCGGCGCAGACGCACACCTCGACTCCGTCGAGCAGCACGGAGAGGTCGGGACGGCCCCTCACAGCGCGCGCTCGAGGACTTCGGAGAGAAAGGTCAGCTCCACCAGGCCGAGCTCCGGCGCGAAGACCTGGGGCAGCTCGGTGATCGGTCCGTGCTCGGCGAGGCGGGACAGGTGCGCGCGCTGGGCTCCGGCGCGCGAGTGCTCGCGCAGCGCCGCCGAGATCCCGTTCCTGGCGATCGGTGAGCGAGCCGCACCGTCGACCGATCGCAGCGCTGCGGCATCCTGTTCGCCGAAGCGGTCGGGGAGCAGTGCGTTCGCGACGATCAGTTCAAGTTCGAGCGCCATTTCCTCGCGCAGCCGTTGCGCGAACTCGACGGTCTCGCTGACCGGGAGCTCCTCGCAGAGCGAGACCGCGATTACGCCGCAGTTCTGGCGGTCGCGCAGGAAGCTGTCGATCTTTCCGGCCTGGCGGCGGATCCGACCGACTCGCGCGATCTCCCCGAAGGTCCGCGGCGCGTTCAGCAGCGCGAGCCCGTGTCCGGTCGCGGGGGCATCCACGACGACCAGGTCGTATCGCCGCTCGGCCTCGGTCCACGGGCGGTCGAGCTGCGCGGTCTCCCAGACCTTGCCGATCGTCAGCAGCTCGCGCGCCCCGGGCGCCGCCGCCACCAGGTACTGGAACATCCGGCTGCGCCGCAGCAGTTCGAACAGCGCGCGCGAGGGGAGCTGACTGCGCAAGTACTCCTCGAGCGCGCTCTCGGGATCGATCGAGACCGCGTGCAGTCCCGGGACGAGCTCGGTCTCGGTGTAGGGGTCGGCGGCCGCGCCGCCGGCGAGGGCGTCCCAGACCTGTCGTCGGCCCGCTATCTCGCAGATCAGCACCCGCCGCCCTGTACGCACCGCCGCGAGCCCGAGGGCCGCGGCGACGGTCGACTTCCCGGTGCCGCCCTTGCCCATGACGAAGAGCAGCCGCTTGTCGAGCAGTCCACCGATCGTCTCACCCTAGGCTCCTGCGCGGCCCAGCGGGTTTCCGTCCCCCGGGGGATGCATGATCCCCTCGGGGAAGGAATCGCACGCGGTCGTGCGAATAGGCACGTCTACATGGGTTTGTTCGAAAGGAAGCGGGTCGAAGAGGTCGTCGAAGTAGAGCGACCCGTCGTCCCCGAAACATCGGAGCCTGCCGTGAAGACGAATCGGGCGAAGGTCATCGCGTTCACCAACCAGAAGGGCGGCGTCGCCAAGACGACGACGACCCTCAACCTCGCCGTCGCCTTCGCGGAGACCGGCCACAGGGTGCTGTGTGTCGACCTCGACCCGCAGGGCAACCTGACGATGAGCCAGGGCATCGATCCCGACACCCTCGAGCTCTCGATGTACGACGTGCTCGTCCATGGAACCTCGATTCGCGAAGTCATCCGCAAGCGGGAGATCGACATCGCGTGCGCCTCGATCGACCTGGCCGGCGCGGAGATTGCGATGTCGACGCAGATTGGGCGCGAGCGCTCGCTCGAGAAGGCCTTCCGGCCGATCCTCGAGGACTACGACTTCATCTGCATCGACACCCCGCCGAGCCTCGGGCTGCTCACGATCAACGCTCTGACGGCCTCGGATAAGGTGATCGTCCCCGTCCAGTGCGAGTATCTCTCGATGCGGGGGCTGATCCAGTTGCAGAATACCTTGTCGATGATCAGAGAGAACCTCAACCCGAACATCGAGATCGAGGGGATCCTGCCGACGCTCGTAGACAGCCGGACGGTTCATGCCAAGGAGGCGATCGAGATCCTCGAGGAGAACTTCGGCGATCGCGTCTTCGCCTCGCGGATCCGCAAGACGGTGCGCTTCGCCGAAGCCCCCGTGAAGGGGATGTCGGTGCTCAAGTACGAGCCCGACGGAAAGGCCGCGTTCGCCTACCGCGAGCTCGCCAAGGAGGTTCTCTCACATGGCAACCGGTAAGCGCGCGAGCATGCGCGAGGGCCCGCTCGCGGACCTCTTCCGCAAGACCGACAAGTCCGCGGCGCCGCCGCGCGAGGGGCACGCCGACCCAGAGGCCGTCGAACCCGCTTCGCCGCCCGCGCCCGAGCCGGTCGCCTCGGCACCGCGCGACGAGGAAGACGCTCCGCAGATCCCCGAGCCCAAGGAGCGGCTCAAGACGGTCTTCTCATCCGAGATCCCCGAGAACTTCATGGACAGCTCGACCCGCTCGACCGACGAGGGTCCGCGCTACGGCCGTGAGGAGCGCCGGGTTCCCAGCGCACCCCAGGTGATCGAGCCGGTCCTGCGCGTCATAGGAGTCGGCGGCGGTGGCGTCAACGCCGTCGAGCGGATGATCCACACCGAGATTCAGGGCGTGGATTTCATCGCAGCGAACACGGACATGCAGTCGCTCCAAGGTTCGAGTGCTCACGTGAAGATCCACCTCGGCGGCTCGACGACCCGCGGCCTCGGGGCCGGCGCCAACCCGGAGATGGGGCGGGTCTCGGCGGTCGAGAGCTACGACGAGATCAAGGCGGTGCTCAAGGGCGCGGACATGGTCTTCATCACCGCCGGCGAGGGCGGCGGGACGGGGACGGGCGCGGCGCCGGTCGTCGCGCGAATCGCCCGTGAGGTCGGCGCGCTGACCGTCGGAATCGTGACCAAACCGTTCAGCTTCGAGGGGATCCGTCGCGCCCAGCAGGCCGAGATGGGCGTGCAGGAACTCGCCGAAGAGGTCGACACGCTGATCACGATCCCCAACACGCGGTTGCTCGAGGTGCTCGACAAGACGACCTCGATGGTCGCCGCCTTCAACATGGCCGACGACGTCCTGCGCCAGGGCGTGCAGGGGATCTCGGACCTGATCACCCTGCCCGGGCTGATCAACCTCGACTTCGCCGACGTGCGCACGATCATGGCTGACGCCGGCCAAGCGCTGCTCGGGATCGGAATGGGCACCGGCGAAGGCCGCGCGCTCGAGGCCGCGCGTCACGCGGTCGAATCCCCGCTGCTGGAGACCTCGGTCGACGGCGCGCAGTCGATCCTGCTGTCGATCACCGGCGGCAAGGACCTGTCGCTGTTCGAGGTCAACGAGGCCGCCAAGGCCGTCGCCGAGGTCGCCCACCCGGATTCGAACATCATCTTTGGCGCAATGATCGACGAGAAGCTGAACGACGAGGTCTGGGTTACGGTCGTCGCGACCCGTTACGCGGACGACGCGCCGCGTCGCGCTGTCGCGCGTGAACGCTCCTCGCGGACGGCCGACGAGGCCCGTCTGATCGACGGTGAGCCGCGGGTAACCAGAGCCGGTCGCCCGAGGCGCGAGATGAGCGGTCTCGGCGACATCCACGTTCCGGAGTTTCTGCCGCGAGTCTGATCACTCGGCTCGACCACTCCGGCTGAGGCACGCTCGATGCGAGGTGTCATCGCGGCGGGTCACCCGCTCAGCGCAGCGGCCGGGGCGGATGTGTTGCGCGCCGGGGGCAACGCCGTGGACGCCGCGGTCGCCGCGGTGCTCACCTCGTTTGTCGCCGAGTCGGTCCTGACCGGCCCCGGCGCCGGGGGTTTCATGCTCGTCCACACCCCTGCGGGTGAGCGGGTGCTGCTCGATTTCTTCGTCGCGGCGCCCGGGGCCGGACGGGTTGCCGAGCCCGCGCCGCTGCTCCCGATCGACGTCCACTTCACCGAGACGATCACCCAGGAATTCCACGTCGGGGTCTCCTCGTGCGGGGTCTACGGCACGTGCGCCGGTCTCGCCGCGGCGTTGGATCGGTTCGGGACCCTCCCGCTCGCCGACCTGAGCGCCGGCGCGGCGCGGCTCGCCCGCGAGGGAGTTGAGATCGCCCCGCTGCAGGAGTACCTGCTCGATATCCTCTCGCCGATCCTCAGCAGCACTCCGGAGGCTGCGGACCTCTACGAGCCCGAAGGTCGCCCGCTGCGGGCCGGCGAGCGGCTGTTCCAGCCCGAGCTCGCCGAACTGGTCGACCGGCTCGGGGTGGAGGGGCCGGACTTCCTCTACCGGGGTGACGTCGCCCGGGCCGTCGCCGAATGGGTCGGCGAGCGTGGTGGGCTGCTGACCGCGACTGACCTCGAGTCCTATGAAGTCATCGATCGCATTCCGACCGAGGTTCGCTACGGAGGGCGAGTGGTACTGACCAATCCCCCGCCCTCGTCGGGAGGGATCCTGATCGCCAACTCGCTTGCGCTGCTCGAACGCCTGTCCGGACCGATCGGGGTCGAGGCGCTGGTCGAGGTGATGGCGCGCACCGATGCGGTGCGCAACGACGAGTTCGGCGAGGGACTCCAGAAGGCCGGCTTCGCGGAGCAGCTGCTCGCACCGGGAGCGCTCGACGCGGCGGCCGGACTCGTCGCCTCGCGGCTGGGGTCGACGACCCACGTCTCGGTGCTCGACGAGCAGGGCGGTTGTGCCAGTGTGACCTGCTCGAACGGATCCTCCTCGGGCGTCGTCGTCCCGGGAACCGGACTGCACCTCAACAACATGCTCGGCGAGGCCGACCTGAACCCGGCGGGCTGGCACTCCCATCCAGCTGGCCGGCGCATTCCGAGCATGATGGCGCCGACGATCGTGCTGAGAGACGACCGGCCGGAAGCCGTCCTCGGATCGGCGGGGTCGAACCGCATTCGCTCGGCGATCCTCCAGATGGTGCTCTCGGTGGTCGATCTCGGGCTCGGGGCGAGGGCAGCCGTCGACCGCCCGCGAGTCCACTGGGAGCGCGGGGCCGTGGATGCGGAACCGGGCGTCGACCCGGCGGCACTCGAGCGGATCGAAGCGGCGGGTTACCCGGTACGCCGCTGGAGCGAGCGCAATCTGTTCTTCGGCGGTGTCCAGGCGGCTGTCCGGGACACTGCGGACGGGACGCTCTCCGGTGCCGGCGACCCGCGCCGTGGCGGTGCCGCGATCGTCGTCACCTAGCACGCCCGCGGGTGAGGCGGATTTCGGTCCAGTCCTCCCAAACGCTGACCTCGAGCCGGTGGCCCTCATCGAGCGCCCACGCTCCGACATCGAGCGGCGCCTCCGGGTCGGTCACAAGGAGGATGAGGACCTCGCCCGGGTCGGCCTCTTCGATCCGGACCTTGGCCATCGCGAGCGGCACCGGGCAGCGTTTACCTCGTGCGTCGATGGTCGTCATGATCAGAGTGTGGCGCGCACGACGAAACTGGTGTTGCTCAGCGCCGCCGCGATGATCGCGCTCGGTGGTTGCGGCGGCGCGGCCGGCGATCTGATCGCAATCGAGGTCTCGGGCGGCTTCGAGCCCCGCGCGGTCGAGGTGACGGTGACCGGCGATGGTCGCGCGCGCTGCGCTCGTGGGCCGCTCGAGTCGCTGTCGGGAGAGCTGCTGCTCGATGCCCGGGAGCTCGAGCGCGCGCTCTCGCCATTGGCGGCCGCCGCGCGGAGCTTCGGGAGTGCCGGCGGCGACCGGCGCGTCTACAGCGCGCGGATGGTCGCGGGAGCCGTCCGCTGGGTCGAGGGTGCTCCCGATCTGCCCCCGGTGCTCGGCAACGCGGTCATTCTTCAGCGCGCGCTCGAGCGGGAGATCTGCGGCTGAGCGCTCCGGCTCAGGTCTGGACGTGACCGTTGGTCTGGGCGCGCTCGCTCGCGAGCTCGGCCCGATCGATCCGTTCGCGCGAGGCGGTGAACAGGTCGGCGACCGCCGCCAGCCGCTTCCGTTCGGAACGCTGCTCGAGCAGCCGCTGCTTGGCGTCGCGCGGAAGCTCGATCGTGCCGGCCATCGCGTAGGCGTCCATCTCGGCGACCTCCCCCGCCGACGGGCGGCTGCCGGTCGCCCGCTCCACCAGATCGGCATACTGCCCGCGGGTCGCCGCGGCCAATCCGCCATCGGCTTCCTCCTCGGGGTCGTCGACGAGCTCGATTTCCCCCGCCGGGTAGGCCAGCGCATCGATGCGGCGCAGCAGCCGGAAGGGCTGTTCGCCGCGGGTCAGGATGTTGATCCGCCCGTCGTGCATCCGCTCGATGATCTCCGTGATCCGTGCACTGCATCCGATGTCCTGGAGCCCATCGTCGGAGAGCCAGATAACGCCGAAGTCGCGCTCCTGCTCGACGCAGACGTCGATCATCGTCTTGTACCGTTCCTCGAAGATATGCAGCGGCAGCAGCTCGCCCGGGAGCAGGACCAACCCGAGCGGGAAGAGCGGGAAGTCATCGAGCGAGCCGGGCATGCCGAGCCAGGCTATCGGCGATGACGGCGATCGTCTGGCTGCGGCGTGACCTGCGCCTTCGCGACCACCCGGCTCTGCGGACGGCGCTCGACTGCCACGAGCACGTCATCCCGGTCTTCTGCCTTGACGATCGGCTGCTGCGCGGCCGGTTCGCTTCGGGCCCCCGCACCCAGTTCATGCTCGAAGCGCTCGCCGACCTCGACGCCGGCCTGCGCGATCGGGGCGGCGCGCTCGTGATCCGCCGCGGGTCGCCCGAACAGGAGCTCGCGCGGCTGATCGAGCAGTCGGGGGCAGAGGAGGTCCATTTCACGCAGGAGCTGACGCCGTTCGGGCGGAAGCGCGGCTTGCGCGTGAGGAGGGCGCTCGAGCGGACGAGCGCGGTGCTGTGTGCGCACCCGGGGCTGACGGTCGCTGACGACGTGACCGAGATCCGGACACAGCAGGACCGGCCTTACACGGTCTTCTCGCCCTTCCACCGCAACTGGTCTGAGCTCCCGCGTCGACCGGTGCTGCAGGCGCCACGCGCAGTCCAGCTTCCCGCCGCGATCGAGGCGGGCGAGATTCCAACGCTCGCGGACCTCGGCCTGGAGCAGGAAGTAGCCGAACCGATGGCCGGCGGTGAGGCCGAGGGGAACCGTCGGCTCGAGCGGTTCCTCGCCGGTCCCGTGGACGGCTACCGGCGCGGTGGGCAGGACGATCTCGGCCGAGAAGGAACATCACGGCTTTCGGCCTACCTCCACTTCGGCTGCGTCTCGCCGCTGCAGATCGAGTCACGGCTGGCCGGCGGCGAGGGACCGCAAGCATTTCGCAGGCAGCTCTGCTGGCGCGACTTCTACCACCACGTCCTCTGGGCTCACCCCGACAACGCCCGGCAGGAGCACCAGGAGCGCTACCGCGGGACGATCGACTGGGTCGAGGACGGCGATCTACTGGCCGCCTGGCAGCAGGGGCGCACCGGGTATCCGCTCGTCGATGCCGGGATGCGGCAGCTGCTGCGCGAGGGCTGGATGCACAACCGGGCGCGGCTGGTCGTCGGCTCGTTCCTGACCAAGGACCTCGGTATCGATTGGCGCGAAGGCGAGGCGTGGTTCATGCGCCTGCTGCTCGACGGCGACGAGGCCAACAACAACGGCAACTGGCAATGGATTGCCTCGGTCGGCACCGACCCGCAGCCCTACTTTCGCCGGATCTACAACCAGGCACTGCACATGGAACGGTTCGATCCGGCGGGGGTCTACGTCCGCCGCTACGTCCCAGAGCTCGCTTCGGTCCCCGATCGCTGGCTGAGCGAGCCCTGGGAGATGCCGGAAGAGGTCCAGCGCGATTGCGGTTGCCTGATCGGGCGCGACTACCCCGAGCCGATCGTCGATCGGCGCGCGGCCCGTGAGGCCGCGAAGGCCCGCTACCGAGCGGCTGCCGACTGAAGCGGCTGCTGCTCGACGGCGCCAGCGGCCGTCTCGTCCGGCGTGCGCGCCGAGATCATCAGGTTGTAGAAGATCGCGGGGGGGAGGTAGGGCTCGAGCAGGCGGTGGTCGAGGGCGCGCAGGACCATGTAGCCGGTGTACGCGTAGCGGCTCCAGCCGAGCGGGACCTCGTCGGGCTCGGCGGTCGCCTCGAGCGTCCGGTTGAGCCAGCCGAACCAGGAGCAGGTCAGCTCTTCCCCTGCGATGCGGACCGATTCGAATCCGGCGCCGGTAGCAAGGCGATCTAGCTCGGCCGGGGTGAAGGAGTGGACGTCGACGAACGGCTCGAGGTCCTTGACCTCGGCCTCCGCGGCATGGCCGTTGACGCGTGGCCCGGCGCCGACCAGGCTGCGCCAGGCGGGCGCGATCGTCAGGGCAGCGCGCTTTGGGACGTGCGCGATCCGGTCTCCGTAGCGCGAGGGCTCGCCGGCGAAGATCATCTGGCCGCCCGGCCGCAGGACGCGCCCGAATTCGCGGAAGGCGGCATCGAGATCGGGCAGGTGGTGCAGGACTGCGTGGCCCATGACGACGTCGAAGGATTGGTCGGGGAACGGCAGCTCGGCCGCCTCGCAACAGGCCGACTCGACTTCGAGCCCGAGCTGCTCGGCGCTGGCCGCCAGCGATGCCAGCATCCCCGGCGAGATGTCGGCGACCACCGCCTCCTCCACTGATCCCGCGCGCAGTAGGTTGAGTGTGAAATACCCGGTTCCGGCGCCGATCTCAAGCGTTCGTCCGAACCGAGCGGGCCGCCGCCCAAGCGCCTTGGTGAGCTTCTCGACGACCATTCGGTGAGCGTGGTCGTCGAACTGGATGTTCCACTTCGAGTCGTAATCGGTCGCCGCGCCGTCGTGGTAGGCCACGTTCACGTCCTTGATCCGCTGTGCCTCGGCACCCCTCATGCGAGGGCGCACTATAGGCTCCCGCGCGTCTTGAGTGCAGCCAGCGAGGAGGCCCCGGCGCGCTACCAACAGCGCAATCAGCCACCCGGCGTTCCCCCGCTGGAGCTGACCGGCGAGCGCACGCTCCCCGACGTCCCGGAGGAGAACTACTGGTACCGGCGCCACCTCGCGGTCTACGAGTGGATCGCCGAGCACTGCGCCGGCCTCGACGTCGTCGATCTCGCCTGTGGCGAGGGCTACGGGACCGCCGTGCTCGCTGGCCGCGCTCGCGCCGTGGTCGGGGTCGATGCCAATCCGGAGGCGCACGAGCACGCGGCCGCCCGCTACGCCGCGCCCGGGGTGCGCTTCGAGCGCGACCTGATCGAGACGTTCAGCGAGCCCTGCGACGCGGTCGTCTTCCTTCAGACGATCGAGCACGTCGCGGACGCGCCCGCGGTCCTCGGGAGCGTTCGAGCGATGTTGCGGCCCGGCGGCTGTGCCTTCGTCTCCACGCCGAACGTCCTGACGCTCGCGCCGGAGGGCGCCGAGCGCTCCGGGAACCCCTGGCACGTCCGCGAGTACCGGGCGGCCGAGTATCGCGCGCTCTGCGCCCAGGTCTTCGGCGATGTCGAGCTGTTCGGGCTCTTCCACGCGGGCAAGCTGCGCCTCCACGAGCTCGCGATCCGCTTTGGCTGGGATGCGGTTCACGCCCGGCTGCGCATCACCAAGCCGTTCTACGATCGGTTCACGCCGGCGATTTCGGCGTCCGATTTCCGACTCCGATCCGAGCGGGACGGTGCCGACCTCGATCGGGCGCTCGATTTCCTGGCGGTGCTCGGCTCGTGACCGAGGATCGCGGCGCGCTCTGCATCGTCCTGCACTCTCACATGCCCTATGTCGAGGGGTTCGGTACATGGCCGTTCGGCGAGGAATGGCTCTGGGAGGCCGTCGCGACGGTCTATTTACCCTTGCTGGAGCTGTGCCGCGAGGCCCCGGTCACGATCGGGCTCACGCCGGTCCTCTGCGACCAGTTCGAGGCGATGTGTGGCGATGCGGGCCGGCGATTTGCCGAGTTCATGCGCGGCACGCGCGCTCAGATCCACGCCGAGGACTCTGAGGGGCTCGAGCGGACCGGGCACCCGGAGCTCGCAGAGGAGATCCGTCGCGCCGCGACGGACTACGTCCACGCCGAAGCGCAGTTCGAGCGCCACGGTGGCGATCTGGTCGGCGCCTTCGCTGCGCTCTGCGAGCAGGGTCCGGGCGAGCTCTGGACCGGCCCCGCCACGCATGCTCTCCTGCCACTGCTTGCCACCACCGCCGGTCTGCATATGCAGCTCGCCTCCGGGAG